>JAISAH010000086.1 GCA_031266805.1 Gracilibacteraceae bacterium | reverse complement strand
CTTAAAAATCGGCATACACGTTCGATACGCTGACGACATTCTGGTGCTGTGTAAAGACAGGGATGACGCTGAACGATTTAAGTTCAGTATAACACACTACCTCACCAGAAACATGAAACTCACCATAAACGAAGACAAGTCAAAGATTTATGACTTGACCAAAGAAAAGATGAAATATCTGGGTTATGAGTTTTATGTGTTTAAGCAAAACACCAAAAATCCACAGCAAAACGCAAGATATATGGTGGCGAATGTTCTGCCGAAAAGCAAGGAAGACGAAATCGTTGAGAAATGCGTTGCATTATTAAAGGCTATCAAAAAGAACCCGAATTTCAAAACGATTCTCGCTTGGAATACCTATGTAGTAGGCGTTCACAACTATTACATGGGAATGACTGGATTTTGCAAATGCTTTACGCGAATTGGCTGGCGAATCTATAAGTTGTTTTACCATACGATGAACAAGAGGGTTAAGTTTGTCGAAGAGCAGTCATTCAAAAATGACTTTGTAAACGGCAGATACAGCACTTGGGGTAAGAACGGTTATTATTGTTTCAACGTTCATCCGATAATTGAAATCTGGTGGGCAAATTGGGACAGCGGATTGATAGACGCAAAGAAAGGCAGAGTATCTCGGAAAAATCCCTATGATTACGGGGACAAAAAGCACAATCCGGGTGTATCAGCCGAAGACATCAGCTATCTTTTCAATTCGTCCAAGTATATCAAAAACAGCAGACTTGCTATGTTCAGGATTAGCAAATACAGTTCCGCAAAAGGCAAAAGCTATTTGTCTGGTGAATATGTGCCTGTGAATGAGTACCATTGCCACCACATAAAACCAATAAACAAGGGCGGTACGCATGATTTTAACAATCTATGTGTGTTGTCCGAAACAGAGCATAAAATCCTGCATAGCACAACCCCAGAAAGGCTGTATGAACTGTTTCCCAAAAGGAAGAAAAGGATAGAACTTCTCATTAAAAGTTGTAATCCCTTCCCAGACAGATATGTCCTCAATTCATCGAATAAAGGCTTTCAGGGAGTGAAAGCCCTCACAAATCAAGAGGGAGAGCCGGATGCGGGGAAACTCGCCCGTCCGGTTCGGGGCGGGGGAAAAGATGAGGCATAATCATTTGCCGGAGTCTTACCTATCGCTATAGCAGCTCGGCTGTGACAGACTGTTTATTGATGAGGCGCACAATTTCAAAAACCTTTTCCTTTACACAAAAATGCGGAATGTGACGGGACTGTCAACGTCGGAGGCGCAAAAATCCAGCGACCTTTTTATGAAATGCCGTTATATGGATGAGCTTACCGGAGGAAAAGGGGTGATTTTCGCCACGGGAACGCCTGTGTCGAATTCAATGTCAGAACTCTACACGATGCAGCGCTATCTCCAATATGACATGCTCGCCCAGAAGAACCTCATCCATTTCGACAACTGGGCTTCCATATTCGGCGAAACAGTGACTTCGATTGAACTCGCCCCCGAGGGGACTGGGTATCGCGCCCGGACGCGTTTTGCCCGTTTTTATAATTTGCCGGAACTCATGCGGATGTTCAGAGACGTAGCGGATATTCAGACCGCCGATATGCTGAGTCTCCCCGTGCCGGAAGCGAAATTTGAGAATATCATCGTCGAGCCGTCTGAACTCCAAAAGGAAATGGTGCAGGAACTGTCCGAACGCGCCGCAAAAGTACACCGCCGCGTAGTTGCCCCTTATATCGACAACATGCTGAAGATCACGACGGACGGACGCAAAATCGGCCTTGACCAAAGGCTCATCAATCCGCTTCTGCCCGACTTTGAGGGCAGCAAGGTCAACGCCTGCACGGATAAGGTATTCGAGATATGGAGCGATACCGATTCCGACCGTCTGACCCAGTTAGTCTTCTGTGACTTCTCGACGCCCAACAAAGACGGACGCTTCAACGTCTATGACGACATCAAAGCTAAACTTATTGAACGCGGAATACCGGAGGGCGAAATCGCGTTTATCCACGACGCGGACACGGAGGTTCGCAAGAAAGAACTGTTCGCCAAAGTGCGTCAGGGCAGAGTGCGGGTGCTGTTCGGCTCCACGTTCAAGCTCGGAGCCGGGACTAACGTGCAAGACAAACTTATAGCAATCCACGACGCGGACTGCCCGTGGCGGCCTGCCGACCTTGAACAGCGTTCGGGACGCATAATCCGGCAGGGCAACAAGAACCCGGAAGTGCGGATTTTTCGCTACGCGACGAGTGGTACTTTCGATAGTTACCTATGGCAAACCGTCCAGAAGAAGCAGGAATTCATCGCGCAGATCATGTCTTCAAAATCTCCCGTTCGTTCCTGCGAGGACGTGGACGCGACGGCGCTCAGCTATGCCGAAATCAAGGCTTTATGCGCGGGCAACCCGCTTATCGCCGAGAAGATGAACTTGGATAATGAGGTGGCGAAGCTTCGTATGCTGAGAAGCGAACACCAGAGCCAGCATTACCGTTTGGAGGACAGACTGCTCCAGAGTTTTCCGCAGCAGATCACGTCCGTGACGGAGCGCATCGCCGGCATCGAAAAAGATATCGCCATGTACGCCGCGGAAAAAGAAAAACATGTAGAGGTACAGGAAAGTCAAACGGGTGGAGTGAGCGCAGCGGCGAAATTTCCCGGCATGACGGTTAAAGGCGCTCTCTACCCCGAGAAAGAAGCGGCGGCCAAAGCCTTGCTTGACGCCTGTAAAGGCGTGAAGGGAGCGTATGCGGACGTGCCTGTCGGCGAGTATATGGGGTTCGATCTGAGCATGCGCTATGAGACCATCATGCAGCAATTCAGTCTGCTGATACGGGGGGCGATGACGTACCAAATCGACCTCGGCACGGACGGGCTCGGTAACATCACGAGAATCAACAACGCGCTGGACAAACTGCCGGAGCGTCTGGAGGGGGCCGAGTCGCAGCTGGCCGATATTAACAGACAGATTCTGGCGGCGAAACTGGAACTCGAAAAACCGTTCGAGCAGGAGACGGAGCTGGCCGAAAAAGAAGCGCGGCTCGCGCTCCTGAACGCTGATTTGAACATCGAAGGCGACGGTGGTTTTGACGTAGCCGGCGAGGATCGCGATCCAGAGGAAACCCTGATTGATATGGACTCCGGCTACGATAATGACCAGCCGCAAGCCGATTACAGCAGCGCCGGAGGACGCGTCTCTCAGGCGGCCGCAAAGGAGAAACCGTCTATTCTGGACGGGCTTCGCGGTTTCGGCAGCGGCAAACAGGACTCAGGCGGCGCTCCGACGCGAGAGAGCAGCCTTGCGGAGCGCGGCATATAACGCGGCGGGCGGCAGATCTGCCGCCCGGTTCCCCGCTTTATTGTTTAACCGTCTCTATTCACCAATTCCCGGCTCGCCCTTGCCTTTCGTTTTTTCTGGCAAAACGTATTCACTATGGATCCTGACCGCGCTCTCCCGAATTTCCTCAACCATTGCCAAGGGAAATTTCTTTTTGCGGAATTCTTCCGCTTGCCCAAGCATTTGATCAAGGTATGGCCCTAAAACTTTATAATGCTGAAGAAGATCTTCAATGTTTACCAAGAGCAAAGAATGTTCCTTGTTTACAGCAAAACTGTTTTGACCACTGTAGGCAACGACCCTTGTCACCGTAAAACTGCTGTCGGCGCCGATATTCTTCAAAACAGCCGCTTCAAAGAGGTGTTTTGCCTCGTGCCTGAACACGCTGCCGGCGTCTATTTTGGCCTTGCTCTTTATTTCGATCAATCTAAGCGACTTCGCTTCGCGGTCGATGATCACGGCGTCAATTTCTCGGTCCTCCGGATCCCGGTAACGGAACAGCTTTTCATCGCCCCGAACCGAAAGCAGCAGATGAAAGTAAACAATATTTTCGTTTATGGAACCCTCGGCGGCCTGTTTCAGGGCATCAACAAATTCCGTGCCCTTGATGCCTGTCAAGGTTAAAATGCCCCGGATCGTTTCCTGGATAGCGTAGTTCATCAGCGCGTTATGAGCAAAGTACAAAGTCCTCCTTCTGTCAACGAGGTCGGACACTCCGCTAGAACTCTCCGCCAGGCACCCGATCTTAATCAGAAATTCAATGAGGGCGTCAATGGTCCCGCCTGGTTCTTCGATCTTCCTGAATTCCTGATAAACGCTCAGCGAATCGGCTATTCTCTCTTTGATGTCCCGTTTCTCCGGGTCAGGCCATTTGCTGACGGCAGTTCCCAGCGCGGGAATGTTTTTCTGCTCCGCGTCTTTTATAAAGTTTTTTCTTATCGGCCCTGCGGCGGCGGACTCGAGAATGCTGATGACGCCTTTGAAAATTACGAGTTGGTCAATAGCGTACAGCCGGTCAAAGTAATAGTTTTTGCCGTCGTAATCCTCGTTGCAATGCTCTAACGTGTGGATCAGGTTTTCGACGACAGCGGCTTGGATGAAGTGTTCAACTACCGCTCCTCTGCGCTCTGCCGATCCAGGCTCAAGCTGTTCCGGGCCGGTTTCCTCACCAGATAAAAATACCCCGCCCGCGGACTTGTATTCTTCATAGCTCTGCCCCAATACCCGTTTGAATTCAGGATAGCTGTTACGATTGGTGGAAAAACGGACGTAGCGATGGTACAGGGCGCGATTCATCGCCAGCCAAAGCTCAAAGCTGTCCGTGCCGGAGACCACTATTTTGATGCGGTTTACAGGGACAAACGTGTCGGCCCATTCCGCTGAATCGGTCAGGAAACCGCCTAAGTACGGCGCTTCGTCGATAAAAAAATCGGTGAATCCTTCTCTGGCCAGCCGCAGTATTTCGGCGTTAACTTCCCTCATGCCGGACTTCCGGTAATTGAAGCGGGCGTAGGCGGCTTTATGGCCTGATGACAAGAGGTCCTCCGCCGCTTGGAGCATGCCGACTGTTTTTCCTGTTGAGCGCAGGCCGTAAACTATTCCCAGTCTGGCGGAGTAGTCCCCGTCCAAACAGAATTTGATCAGCGGATTAACAAAATCTCTGCGCTGAAATTTTACCGATCGCTTTTGTGTTTGTGACTCAATGGCCTTTAAGAGTTCATTTCCGGTTAAGAAAACGCTCTGTTTGCCTTCGCTCATTCCTATCGCCCTTCCATCGCCCCATCTCCCGGCGCCGCTTTGAAACTCCGCAGATCCCACCCGCGTTTTCTATGTTCAGTGTAATGTGAAAAAAAGGCTCTGTCAATAGTTGATTTAATGGTTATAGGAGGTGTTTATCACGGATAATAAGGATAACAAGAAAGAATATACGCGGCCCCGAAGCGTCAATCTGGCCTTCCGGGTGACACGCGAGGAACGCGACTTAATTGAGCGCCGCATGAAGCAGGCGGGTATACAAAATCTGCGGGCCTACATCGTCAAACAGGCGGTTGACGGGCGCGTGATCCGCGTTGAGCTTGACAGCGTGAAAGATATGGTGCGCCTGCTCAGCAACGCTACGAATAACATCAATCAGATAGCCCGCCGCGTCAATGAAACGGGCAGCGTATACGCCGCCGATATTGAAGACCTGCGCGGGCATTACGAAGGGCTTTGGACACAGGCGAAAGAGATCCTGCGGCGGCTCGCCGCGATTTGACGATTAGCAATCAACGCAAATCAGGCGCGATGTCTTTGGCTTTAGCAGACAAACGCGCGTTTTCGGCATTGCGCTCGTCAGCAAGCTGCCCATAATGCTGTAAATCTATCGGTTTCTTTGTCAGGTCGATCAGTTTCGTGATGCGTTTTTGAAGGTGTGCCTCTATCGCCTTTAACCGCTCTTCCGGCAGGTTATATCTTGGATGCCGCTTAAACCGGAAGCCTATCATCTTGCGCAGCTGCTCCGCCTGGCGGCGTGTGCCGACACTCTTAACGATGCCCTCAAATGAGTAACTGCCGAAAGCGGGCGGTCTTGTTTTGGCGTAGGAATCCAGGTCCTCTATGTCTTTTTCTGTGGCGAAATTGAACAATGACAGTCCGTGGTCAAACAGCGGGGCGGGAGCGATTATTTCGCCGCTTTGGTTATCGCGGAGAATGCCGAAATTGCCAAAATGCCTGTCCGTGTTGTAAATCAGCGCGTCGAACACCAGCATATCGCGAATACTGTCCGCAAATGCCTGGCCCCGCCGGTCATAAAACCTCATCACCGCGGTAAGTCCGCCGCTGGCGACAATTCTTCCGGCCGCCACATATGCCGTGCCTATATCGGTGAACAACTTGCATTTTGAGGCGAGGATCCCTTTCCATTTGACCAAATCATAGTGGATCACGTTCAGTTTCATTTGCTCGGCGATCTGGCCGGCGTAGTATTCGCTGTAAGGTTCATTGCCGGTATTGGACGCTCCGCTCGTGCCGCCCTTGTAGAGATAGATGCCGTCGCCCTTTATGAACCGCCACGCCTTGGGCAGCATGCCGTTCGTTGTCAGTTCCGGCGAGGTGCTGAACAGCGGGTCGCTCAGGGAAACGCCGGTATAGGCGACCAAAGACAGGATTTTTGAGAACGGGTTTTCGTATAAGTTGTATTGCGCAAACGTACCTTCGAACCCTTTGGGGACGATCCAGTAGCTGTCGCTGAGCGACAGCCTTTGCACACATCTATAATTCCTTTGGTATTATCCACAGTCAAATCAAATGTTTGCAGAATTTGTTCGACAAACTCGCGGTTTTTAGGGATCACCCGATGGCGCAGCCACAGGAGCAGACCCTCTGATGTCAGGGCAAGGTCCAGCGGGAACACGGATTCACGCTCGCTGCGGCAAAAAATGATTCTGGCCGCCTGACCGCCAAGTTCGTCTGTGATAAACTCAAACTCTATCAATGGTTCGTCGCAGAGTCTGATTTCGTAGGCTGTGTTCATCGGATCATCTCCTGTTTAGGTTGCGTCGTATCCGTAAGTTCAGTGTAATGAGAAAAAAACGCTCTGTCAATAGTTGAAACGGGAGGTGACGTAAATTATGGCGGCGACGTGGCTCAAATCTTTGCACGTTAATAAGGGTAAATCCATAGCGCGAACGCTAAGGCTGCGCACCGAGTACGCCAAAAACGCCGCCAAGACCGAAGGCGGGGAACTCGTCGCCGGATACGCCTGCGACCCGCGCTCGGCGAACGAGGAATTCCTGCTCTCCAAGCATGAGTACAGCTGCATCACCGGGCGCTCTCAGGGCGACAGAAATGTCCTCGCCTACCACACGCGAATCAGTTTCAAACCGGGAGAAATCACCCCGCGGGAAGCTCTCGAAGTCGGATACGAAACGGCGCTAAGGTTTACGAAAGAACGGCACGCCTTTGTCGTCGGCGTCCACACCGACCGGAAGCATGTTCATTGTCATATTATATTTAATTCCACGACCATCGACTGCACCAGGAAATTCAATAATTTTTGGGGTTCGTCGTTTGCTTTACGGCGGCTCTCCGACCTCATTTGCGCGGAACACGGATTGTCAGTGATCGAAAACCCAAAACCCTCCAGAGGGCGGGACTACGGTCAGTGGCTCGGCGAGGACAAGCCGCTCTCACACAAGGAGATCGCGAAGCGAAAGATTGAGGAAATTCTGCCGTCCTGCGCGTCGTTTGAGGACTTTCTTGTCAGGCTGAAAGCAGGCGGTTACGCGGTGGACGCGAGACGGAAACACATAAGCGTCAGAGGACCCGGCTGGGGAAAAAATCTGAGGCTCAGCACCTTGGGCGGCGAGTACAGCGAAGCGGCTATACGCGCCCGGCTTGGCAAGGCGAAAGCCGTCACAAGCGGCGGCGGTTCGGGCACGCTGAAACGCGAGCCGGCGCCGCGCGGTCAGGTCAGTTTGCTTATAGATATACAGGCGAAAATCCGCGAGGGCAAGGGCGCAGGCTATGCGCAATGGGCGAAGATCTTCAATCTGAAACAGGCGGCCAGGACGCTCATTTTTTTGCAGGAAAACGGCATTAACAGTTATGAGGATCTGCAGAAGAAATCCTCGTCGGCGTCAGGTGATTTCGCCGCGTTGACGAAACGGATCCGGGAGATCGAGGCGCGGCAGAAAGAAGTGGCCGATCTGCAAAAACACATCGGTCAGTACGGCAAAACCCGCGAAATCTACGCCAAGTATAAGGCGTCTGGCTGGAGCCGCGACTTTTACGACGTTCACGCCGCCGATATCATCCTGCACCGCGCCGCGAAGAAATATTTTGACGGGCTGGGCGTGAAGAAGCTGCCCTCAATAAACGGGCTTAAACAGGAATACGCGACCCTGGCGGCCGAGAAGAAAAAGCTGTACGGCGGCTACCATGCGCTCAAAGATTTGTCGCGGGAGCTATCGACTGCCCGCGTGAACGCCGAGCGCATACTCGGTATAACGCCGGGAGACCGAAGTCCTGACGCTTCACGGCGGCAAACCAGACGCGATTCGCACGAAATTTAGACTGCCGCCAGGCAGTCGCAGCAGACGCGAAGCGGCTTAACGGGCGGCCGCGCCAGCGGGCGTCCGGGGGTATTAGGGGGGAACCCCCTAACGAGCAAACCCGGCATAAAACGCAGCAGCGTTTTTATGCCGGGCTGTGTTTTCGGCGAGCCGAAAACATTGCTCGCAAAATTAATCGCCAAGCTAATCGGAATGTTCCCAAGTTAATCGGAACGTTCCGATAACCAAGCTTAATTCGAAGGTGAATTAAGTCGAAGGTGAATTAAGCTTGATAAATGTCGATTATGCGACTATACTGTTGTTTGTTGTTATTTATTTTGGGCTACACAAAAACCCACGCACACGGGCAAACTAAAGCTGGAACCGGGACAGGAGGCGGCGGGATAATGAGCGGTGAGATAATACCATATGCCAACAAAATTGTTGAGATGATCGAACAGGCGCGGCAGAACGCTTTGCAAAGCGTGAACGCCGAGCTTATAAAACTGTATTGGAATGTCGGCGAATACTTAAGCGGCGAGAGCGTAAAAACCGCTTGGGGTGACGCGTTCATTGACAAGACTGCTCGATATATTAAAGATAACTGTCCAGGGATTAAGGGATTTACCCGCCGCGGACTTTATCGGATGCGCCAGTTTTACGAAACCTACAAGGACAATGAATTTGTGTCACCATTGGTGACACAAATCAGTTGGACGCACCATCTGCTTATAATGTCCGGTGCGAAAAGCATTGAGGAAAAAGAGTTTTATATCGCCCTGTGCATTAAGGAGAAATATAGCAAGCGGGAACTGGAACGGCAACTTCAAAGCGCGTATTACCAACGATATATGCTTTCGCAGCGAAAACCGCCTCCGCTTGACGTTCCGTATGATGAAAACGCGCGTTTTCTTGACAGCTGCTGGAACAAAAGTTGCGCGAGTTCAAAAGGTTGCTCTTGAATGGTGATAATGATAACGGCGACGATATATGAACACTGACAACAGAAGGAAGAAAGCGGCAACGGTGATCCTTAATGCCGCGGAGCAATCTATCTCGGATATCTTTGCCGGCCGTACCATTTACGAAGCGAGAACGGCGGCGGAAGCTTTTCTTGATCATTTGGCCGCTGCGCCAAAGTATGAGCGCCGGTTGTGCGAACGATTCGTGGATAGTATGATCCGGTATTGCGATAACTATGTCCCGCTTCCTTTCTGCTTGACACATAATGTCACCGTCGTACCCCCTGAGTATTCTCCTGTTATAATGCTCTCGGCCTACGTCCCGATTTCAAATGATCCGGACTGTGTTGTCGCCGGATTGAAACGCTTCATCGACAAGTGCGGGGAATTCCGGGAACCGCTACATGAAGCGATTACCTATGAGGAAATCAACGCTGTACTGGACGACGCTCAAAAGTCATACCGGCTTGTTGATATCCTCGCGCCCAAGCTGCCGCTTAAAATATTGCTGTTCAACAATTCCCACGCTGAACACAATTCCGAGTGCGGTGTTCCGGTTGACCCGGAGCGCGAGACTGCGATATTTTTGTATCATCCACTGGAGACCGCTCACGACCGTGTGTTCATTTTCGCTCACGAGCTTGGACATGCCCTGCACCTTTCACTGACAAGGGATGCAGAAGTATTGCCGGATAGCTTTGACAGGTTCAATGAAAAGCTCGGCATAATATTTCATTCAGTTCACCAAAAACAGGAAGCCTTTGCCGACGTCACCGCTATGGCTGTTCTGAGCGGCGGTTTGTCCGGTCATCTCCCGCATGAGCTCAGCGATGCGATGCTAGAGAATTTTGATATGTACATACGATATGCTATACGGAAGCATTTGATGGACAGGTCGTTGATTTAAACAACCGAAAGCCAGCGCACAAGGAGCAAGCTGGATATAAATCCATATTGACACAACCGCTCCAATATGCTATTGTTTGAAACAGTTGGGACGGAAACGGAACGCAAGGGGGGATGAGACTTTAAAAGGCTAATTGCGCTTATCGCCTTGTTAATACTCTTGCCCCAGCCCTCCTACGCCGCTTCGCTCACTCCGGAGGAAACGCCGGAAATCATTTGGGCCGTTGATGTCAGCGGTTCCGTGCGGCAGACCGACGCTGAAGGCTTCTGGCGGGAAGCGGTGCTGCTAGGCGCGGACATCCTGCCGCTCGGCGCCAAGATGGGCTTTGTAGCCGCCAATACCGGCGTCGTGGCGCAGGTATCCCCGCAGCCGGACATGACGCACGCGCAGTGGAAAACCGCTTTGGAGACTGTGCCCATAAACGGCGACACGGATTTGTCCGTTGCGGTGAAGGCTGCGCTCACTCTGTTTGACGAAAGCGCCGCTAAAAGGATCATCCTCGTGGGCGATATCAGCGAAGGCGGTTTTTTCGCTCCGGGAATCAGACCTGCGGACAAACTGGCCGAATTGGATGATCTCGCTCAGGAACTTAAAACGCGGGACGTGCGTCTCGACTGTATTTTCCTCGGCGCCGGGCGAGCGGAACAAGCCGCGCTGGATACTTGGCGGGAACTGGCCGAGAAAACGGGCGGCGTGTTTACTCTACTCTCTAAGGCGGAGGAACTCACGGACGCGGCGGCAGAAGCTTATTTCACAGTTTATCCCTATGCCCGCGCGGTCACAGGCAGCCTGAATACCACCGCGGAATGGCAGACGGTGCAAATCGCCTTGCCGGACGCGCCGCTGGAGAAAGCGCGTGTTTTTATCCCCCACGCGGAAGTGAA
>JAISAH010000074.1 GCA_031266805.1 Gracilibacteraceae bacterium | reverse complement strand
GTGGCCTCCTGGGCTGCCGCCAACGGCTTCCTCATCGAAGTGGCGCAGTCTGACGGCAGCTACACTCCAAGCGCCAAAGCCCAGGGGCTTACCGGCTATATCATCGGCGGCCCCGCCTTGGTCCGGGATATCTCCGGATTCCCCCGGATTTATGGCGCTGACCGTTATGCCACGAACCTGAAAGTGCGCCAGACTTTGTCCTTTGACTACAGCATCATTTACACGGCAAACGGCGGCACCCTCGTTGACGCCTTGACCGGTTCCGTCTTGGCCGCTAAGACCAAGAGCACCATCGTCCTGCTGCCCGACGGCGACCCAACGGGAGTGGACTTCGGCGCCATCACGGACGACACCAAGATCTACGGCTTCGGCGGATAGACGCGCGACCGCGCGAGAAGCGAAACAGGGAGCGCGGCTATCGGCAGGAACACACCGCCATGAGAAAGGCTGAAGGTAATAACCCGCGTATGGCGGTGATGTTCCAACGAGGAGCCAAATAAGTAAATAAAAGTATCAGTTTATAAGATAAGGGCGGGGTGAAATAAACCCGTCCTTATAATTATTAATGACGTTACAGTTTCAGCCCCCATCGTCATTGCGTATTTCCTGCTCGTGGCGTAAACTCTGGTCTGGGTGCATGACAAGAAATACGTTATAATGCCCAACCACATTCATGTGATTGTCCAAATCGTAGGGGGCGATGGCAATCGCCCCGTGTCACGCGATTTCCCCGCGTCACGCAAATGGACGGAACAGGAAGCACGGCGCAACCGTATTCGTAGGGGACGGCGTCCTCGACGTCCCGTGTATTGGGATTGTATTTTTCACGCGGAAGCGGTATAGTAATAGTGCAAGCGAGGATCGCAGGAATCGCAGGGATGCGAATTTATGTACGAAAAAAGGAGGGGGATCACTTGGCGAATTATGAGATCCTGTATCAGGACGCTTTTCCGATCGTCCGCTATCAGCTGCGGGCGGGGGAAAAACTGAAAGCGGAATCCGACGCGATGATAGCCATGTCGCCTAACGTCGATGTGACCGGTGGCGTGGAGGGCGGGGTCCTGCGCGGTCTCGGCCGGATGCTCGCCGGCGAGAAATTCTTTTTCCAATATCTGGCAGCGACGCGCGGCGACGGCGAAGTGCTGTTCGGGCACGCGCTGCCCGGCGGGATCATCGACGTGGAGCTGGACGGCTCCTATGGCCTGCGCGTGCAGAAGGACGGTTTTCTCGCCGCCACGGAGGGCGTGGAGGTCAACACGCAGATGCAGAACCTCACGAAGGGGATATTCAGCGGCGAGGGTTTTTTCGTGTTAAACGTCTCCGGCAGAGGCACGGTGTTCCTGAGCAGCTATGGGGCGATCCATCCCATAAACCTCCAGCCCGGCGAGGAGATCGTCATCGATAACGGGCATCTGGTCGCCTGGGCGGATTATATGTCGTACAAAATAACCAAAGCCTCCAACGGCTGGGTATCAAGCGTCATGTCCGGCGAGTGTCTGGTCTGCCGTTTTACCGGGCCCGGCGTCGTGCTGATCCAGACCAGAAATCCGAGCGGGCTGAAGGGATTTATCAGCAAACTGGGGTTTAAAACCAGCTGAGACGGGTCAGTGCTTCTCTAACCGCTGGCCTATCGCGCGCAGCACCGCTTCCCGGTTCCCTTTTGTATAGGAGGCGATCGGCAGCGATTTGAAAAAAACGCGGCCGTAGCTTTTGCGGTGCGCGCGGTCGTCGAGCAGGAGAAAAACCCCCCGGTCCTCCCTCGAGCGGATCAGGCGGCCGAAACCCTGTTTGAACTTGATCACCGCTTCCGGCAGCATCAGATCGTAGAAGGAGCTGCGCCCCCGGGCTTCCAGTTTTTGCGCCCGCGCCTCCACCAGCGGCTGATTCGGCACGAGAAACGGCAGCTTCACCATGACCAGACAAGTCAGGCTTTCGCCGATCAGGTCGATCCCCTCCCAAAAACTGCCGGTGCCGAGGAGGACGCTCGGCCCGCCGCTCCGGAACTCGGCGAGCAGCGACTCGCGCGACCCGTCCTGCCCCTGGGCCAGCACGCGCACGTCGCTAAGCGCCGCGCGCATGGCCTGAGCCACGAGACGCAGAAAACGGTAAGAGGTGAAAAGCACCATCGTGCGCCCGCGGGCCATCTCGGCCACCCGGCTCAGGTAGAGGCCGGTCTCGTCGGCCAGAGCCGTCTCGGTCCCGCCGTAAAGCGGCAGATCATCGACCAGGCAGAACAGCAGCTGCTCGCGGTAATTGAACGGGGAGGCCAGTTGCAGGGGCGTAAAGCGGTCGAGCCCGATATTGTCCGCGAAATAAGCAAAATTGCCCTCGACGCTCAACGTGGCGGAAGTGAGGATATTGCAGCCGTTTTTCTGGAAAAGCGCTTCCCGCAGTATATCGCCGGCGTTGATCGGCGCGTTGCGCAAAGTCGTTGTGTAAGAAAATTCCAAAAAAGGGATCCAGTCCTCGGCCGGGGCTGAGAGGCTGGCCAGTCCCGCCGCCGCGCCGTACATCTCGCCCGCGCAGCGGCTGAGCGTCTCGCGCAGCTCATTCAGCTGCTGATTTTCCAGGAAAAGCAGGTCCTGCATTTTGGTCAAAGAGTCGCTTAAAGATTTGAGCGCCCCGGCCAGATTTTCCGTCTCCACGGCGAAAGCCTCAAAAGCGGCGATTCCCATTTTTTCCGGCAGCAAGCGCAGCGCGTTTTTCCCATCCAGCAAGGATTCCGCCAGACGAAAAAGGCTCTCGCCCGCCTGCTCCGCCGCCCGGCACAGGTCCGGCAGTGTTTCCGCTTGCCGGGCAAAAGCCAGCCAGTCGACTTCCGGCACCAGCCGCACCAGTTCGGCGGCAAAATGCCGGTAATAGCCCATGGCGCTGTGCCGGTTGTTTCCGCGCGCCAGCTCCAGCAGCCGGCGCAAACTGTCGGCGGTGAAGGTGAATCCGAGATGCTGCACGGCTTCCTCATAAAAATTATGCGCCTCGTCGACGACCAGATCCTCGTGTTCCGGCAGCACGGCGTTGTCCGTATTGATGTCGGCCAGAAGCAGAGAGTGATTGACGATGACGATATCGGCTTTTTCCGCCGCCCGCCGCGCCCGCAGCATATAACAGCCGTTGCGCTCGGAGCAGTGCCGGGGCATGCAAAAATTGTTTTCGCAGCTGTATTTTTTCCAGGCCGCGCTCAACTCCTCCCGCGGCAGTTCGCTCAGATCCCCGCTGCGCGTCTCCAGGGCCCAGACCAGAAGGCAGAGCCAGGCCAGCAGCTCTTCCCGCGGCGCGTCCGGCGACGGCTGGTTTTGCCGCAGACGCAGGCGGCAGCAGTAGTTGCCGCGACCTTTCAAGAGGCAGAAGTTAAAAGAAAACGGCAGGACCGAGGCCAAAAACGGCAGGTCTTTCCGGCAGAGCTGTTCCTGCAAAGTGATGGTGTGCGTGGCGACGACGACGCGGCATTCCCGGCGCCGGGCCCACCAAACAGCGGGCAGGAGGTAGGCCGCCGATTTGCCCGTGCCGGTGCCGGCTTCCGCCACGACGTTTTCCCGCTGCGTGAATCCGCGCGTGACGGCGCGGGTCATGAGGCGCTGTTCCGCCCGCTCCTCAAAACCGGGCATCCGCCGGGCCAGAAGACCGCCGGGGGCGAAACAGGATTCGACCCACTGCGGCGGCAGATCGACGGTTTGCCGAGGCGTTTTGGCGAACAGGCCCTCGTCACCCTCCGCCGCGAAAGGTAATTCAGTAAAAACAGGGCGTTCCGGCGCCTGGCGCAGGGCTTCCCGCGCCGCCAGCTCGCAAAGACGGCCGAGGCCCTCGCTGCTGAAAGCGGCGGCGGCGCGCTGGAGGAGCCCCAAGTCCAAATCGAGGGCTTTAGCGCTTATTTTGGAAAATAATTCCAGCGTAAGCCGGACCGCGCGCCAGAGAAGGGCGGCGCTCCGCGGCGTGCGCAAAGTCAGCGCCGCGGCCAGAGAGTCCAGATGGTATTTTCCGGCTGTGGGAAACACCGCCAGCGCCAGCTCCCGCGTATCGGCCCAATGCCGCCCGCTCAGGCCGAGAGCCGGAAAACAGGTCTCCCAATCCGGGCAGCCGTGGGCCAAGATCAGAGCGTCTAGGCTGAAAGCGCGCAGGGCCGCCGCCGCCGCGGCCGGCTCGGCGCCGGCGGCAAAATAAAAACGGCGATACAGCGGGAAATGGCCGTCCCCGACGCGCAGGGCGCCTACTTCCCAGCCGCCGGCCGCCTGCGTCGCGGCGCAAAAAACCAAAGCCGTCAAAACGCTGTCCTTTCTGGGATGCGCGTCAAAACGCTGCTATTTCCGCCGGCGGGCGCGGGGTCAGACGTGGCGGTCGATCATGGCCTGCAGATCGGCTTTGCCGTTCTGGCCGCCGCTCAATCTGTCCACGCACTGGCCGCCTTTAAAAAGCAGCAGAGCGGGAATACTCTGTATGCCGTAGGCTTCGGCGATGCGTTCCGCTTCGTCCGTGTCCAGTTTGCCGACGATGGCCTTGCCGACGTTAGCGTCGGCTACCGCGTCCACCACCGGGGCTACCATGCGGCAGGGAGGGCACCAGGGCGCCCAAAAATCCACCAATACCGGCAGGGCGGCCTCTAAAACCTCTTTTTGCCAATTGTCTTCCGTGAATGTCTTGACGTTTGCCGAACTCATTATTCCCCCTCCTCTTTCTTCAGTTTAAATTCAGACCCGCCCGGATTAAACCCGGATATGCAGTTCCCGGAGCTGGGCGGCCGTCACCGCGCCCGGCGCCTGGGTCATGAGGCAGCTCGCGCTCTGGGTCTTGGGAAAAGCGATCACGTCGCGGATGCTGCCGCGCCCAGCTAGGATCATGATCAGGCGGTCCAGGCCGAAAGCCACCCCGCCGTGCGGCGGCACCCCGTAGGAAAAAGCTTCCAGCAGAAAACCGAAGTTTTCCCGCGCCCGCTCCGGCGTGAAGCCCAGCAGTTCAAACAGGCGAGCCTGCGTTTCCCCGCTGTGGATCCTGATACTGCCGCCCCCCAGCTCCATACCGTTCAGCACGAGGTCGTAAGCCTTGGAGCGGGCGGCGGCCGGGTCGGTCTCCAGCAGCGGGATATCCTCGTCCAGCGGCGCCGTAAAAGGATGATGGATGGCGACGAAACGTTTTTCCTCCTCATCGTATGCCAAAAGCGGAAATTCCGTCACCCAGAGGCACTCCAGCCGGCCGGCCGGGATCAGGTCCCGCCGCCGCGCGATCTCCAGACGGAGCTGGCCCAGAGCCTGATAGACGACGGAGGGTTTGTCGGCGCAGAAAAAGAGGACGTCGCCCGCCTCGCCCCCCAGCCGGCTGACGATAGCCCGGATCTCCTCTTCGGTGAAAAATTTGAGAATCGGGGATTTCAGCTCATCCGGGGTGATCACGATATAAGCGAGCCCTTTCGCGCCGTAGCGGGCCACAAAACCGGTCAGCTCGTCCAGCTCCCGCCGCGGCGCGCCGGCAAAACCTTGGGCCCGGATCCCTTTGACCAAACCGCCGTGGGCGGCCGTGTCGGCAAAAACCTTAAAACCGCAGCCGCGGGCGATGTCGGCGATATCGACCAGTTCCATGCCGAAACGCGTGTCCGGTTTGTCCGTGCCAAAACGCTCCATCGCCTCCCGGTAAGTCAGCCGGGGCAGAGGCGCCGGCTCCCGCCCGGTCACATCGCGGAGGATCAGCTGGATGAGCCCTTCCGCCGCGCGCATGACGTCCTCCGTATCGACAAAGGACATCTCCAGATCCAGCTGAGTGAACTCCGGCTGGCGGTCGGCCCGCAGATCCTCGTCCCGGAAACAGCGCGCGATCTGGTAATATTTTTCCATGCCGGAGACCATGAGCAGCTGTTTGAAAAGCTGGGGCGACTGCGGCAGGGCGTAAAAAGCGCCGGCGTTGACGCGGCTCGGCACCAGATAGTCGCGCGCGCCTTCCGGCGTCGATTTGCCGAGGATCGGCGTCTCTATTTCCCAGAATCCCGCTTCGTCCAGGTAGCGGCGCATGATCTGCGTGACCCGGTGGCGCAGGCGGAAGGCGCTCTGCATTTCCGGGCGGCGCAGGTCCAGGTAACGGTATTTGAGCCGGATGCTTTCATCCGCGTCCACTCCGTCCTCTATATAAAAAGGCGGAGTTTTGGCCCGGCTGAAAACGGTCAGGGCCGCGGCCACGATTTCCACTTCCCCCGTCGCCAATTTCGGGTTTTCTGAGCCTTCCGGCCGGAGACGCGCGCGGCCCGTCACCGCGATCACATACTCGGAGCGCAGTTTTTCCGCGTCGGCAAAACCCGCGTCGGCCATGTCGGGGTTGAAAACCACCTGCGCCAGCCCGGACCTGTCTCTCAGATCGACAAAAATAACGCCGCCATGGTCACGGCGCGACTGCACCCAGCCGTATAATGTTACTTCCCGCCCGGCGTCTCCTGAGCGCAGCGACCCCGCGTCCGTTCTTCCTTCCAGCATTTGACCGTACATCCCTCCCATTATTTCTCTTGATGGAAAAAAATCCTACCCAGACGCGCCGCCGATGATTGGCGCGCCCTTCCGAATTATACCATAGCGGCGCCGGCTTTGGCAACGGCCGCCGGAAACCGAGGGTCATCACATGACCGTGCGGAACAAACCGGCGACGACGCCGACGATCGTGACGTCGCGGGTGTAAATAGGCGACATGGAGGAATTTTCCGGCTGGAGACGCACCCTGTCTTTTTCCCGAAAATAGCGCTTGACCGTGGCCGAGTCCTCGTCCAGCAGGGCGACGACGATCTCGCCGCTGCGGGCCGTATTCTGCTGGCGGACGAGGATGAGATCGCCGTCCAGGATGCCGGCTTCGATCATGCTTTCCCCGGATACCCGCAGCATAAAAGCCTCATAGCCGCCGAGCATGTCATGCGGCACAGGAAAAGTGTCCTCGATATTTTCCTCCGCCAATATCGGCGAGCCGGCCGCCACGCGGCCCAGGACCGGCACATGCCGCACGCGGTGGAAATAAACGCTTTCATCCATGTCGAGGATCTCGATGGCGCGCGGTTTAGTCGGGTCGCGCCGGATGTAACCTTTTTGCTCCAAAGTTTGCAGATGGCTGTGCACGGTGGCGCTGGAGCTGAGACCCGCCGCGAGGGCGATCTCCCGCACCGAGGGCGGATAACCTTTTTTCGCGACCCCCTCCCGGATAATATTAAGGATCGCCTGCTGGCGCTGAGTCAAATCGGACATGGCCTTCCTCCTTGGCGATAGAAAAGAAAGCGGTTATATTCACGGGCGCCGCCCGGGGGGCTTACCATGATTATAGCAGGGTCCGCCGCAAAAGTAAACAGGTGTTCGGCGGAGGGGTGTCTGGCCGTCTATCTCCACGCAACGGACGTTATTGCTTCTTTAATTACCATTCATTTATGGAATACAAGAGTGCAAGCCGGATTTGTTTTAACAATTCATTTGATAGAGTATCGTATTCCTTGTCCAATCCTTTTTCATGCGCCATATAAGGAGGGCTGTCATTCCATGAACCCATCGCGCCGAAAACATCAGCAATACTTGCTGCTTCAAAAAGACACAAGTTTTCTTTCGGTATTTCTGGCAGAGGCATATCAATGTAATCAGTAAAACCCAACAGGGTATCAAGAGCCTTTTGAAATGTTTCGGCAAAGCTATTACAATCAATCTTATGGGCAAGCTCTTTAATTTCAATTAGTACGGTTTTGAAACTTTCAATGTTGTTGTCAAAATGGGGCTTTCCAGCAGGCGCGTTTTTCCAATCATGCTCTGTATAGAGAATATTCCAGACCTCATGCTCGGAGTTAAAATCCCACTGTGCCGTAAAGTAAGTAACCTCGTTTTGATAAAAGCAGACAAGGCAACTCTGCGTTGTGTTGGAAAAGCCAAGGATGGCGCGGTCTTCCACATTCACGGGAACAAGGAGCTTGATGTCTTGCACTCCTTTTTTCAAGCAGTACTCGCACCATGCCGCCACACTATCCGCCGTATAGTTTTTCGCCGCAAAGAGCTTCCGTTCCGGCAAAAATTGAAACTCAATCTTGTTTTCGTATTTAAGCGGGGTGTATGTTGGCGCCGCACTATCTTTTAGCGCTCTTTTCGCTGCTGCGGCAATGCAGCAGATTTGATACATTTGTCCGTTCAAATAAGTCACTCCTCGGCGTCGTCGGCTGAATTTTTCTCGCCAAAATATCATCATCCTTTCCACGTAAATCATAGCATGAGCCGTGAATTTTGTCCATATCAAAACGCATCGTGGGCGCATGACAAATTTGTGTCATTCCGGCTTCATGCCGGAATCCATTCCCCTCCACGAAAACCTCCATTTCGCCGCTGTGCGGCGTCCTCGACGCTCCGCCGCCTGACCCATGAAAAAGTCATCGCGAGAACGGGGATAAAAATCTATGGATGATCTCCACACGTTGCATTTTCAGGTGTCCCGGCGCGCGCTCAGGCGCAGCCCGGCCAAAACCGCCGCGCCCCAGACGGCGAGTATTGCCGTGAAAAACGGAGCGAAGGGCGGAGCATCAGCCGGCGGTGTGACCGGAGTAGCGGCGGGCGGCGCGGCCACACCGATCTCGTCCTCCGGCGTCTCGTCCAGCATGAAGGCGATATCCACCGTCTGGGCGGCGAAAACCGCGCTCAAAACGTGGCGGCCTCCCTCCAGCTCTGCCAGCCGCTCCTCCGGCACCGTCAAAACCGTGCTGCCAGAGCGGACCGCGTAGTCCGTGCCGGGCGTCCACAGATCCTCGTCGCAATACAGATCCAGGAATTCCTCCAGCGGGATATCGATCCGCGCTTCCAGCGGCCCGCTCCCCTCATAGCTGATTTCGTACTCGCCTATGCCGTCCTCCGGAATGATCAGCGGGATGAACAGGCCCGGCCCCGCGGGCGGGGTGTCGGCGGCATCCGAGGCGGCAGGCTCCGGTTGAGTGGTTTCAGCCGGGGACGGGATTTCTTCAGCCGCCGCCGGCGCAGGTTCTACTGGCGCGGGTCCCGCCGGCTGACCGGCGCTGACGATCACGGAACCGCCCTCGTTGCCACCGGGAACGGACGGTGCTTCGGGGTCAGCCGGCTGTTCCGGGGTATTTGGTTGTTCAGGAGCAGCCGG
The DNA here is from genome assembly GCA_031266805.1 of Gracilibacteraceae bacterium. Classification (GTDB taxonomy): domain Bacteria; phylum Bacillota; class Desulfitobacteriia; order Desulfitobacteriales; family Syntrophobotulaceae; genus JAIRRL01. The sequence continues at coordinate 2,718 of JAISAH010000074.1, read as the reverse complement.
TTGTTCAGGGGTGGTTGGTTGTTCCGGAGTGGTCGGCTGTTCCGGGGTAGACGGCTGTTCTGGAGTTGGTTGTTCCGGGAGAGTTGGCTGTTCCGGGTTGGATGGTTGTTCCGGAATAGTTGGCTGCTCGGGGTTCGCCGGCTGCTCGGGGCCATTCGGCTGTCCGGGATCGGGATCAGATTCTTCCGGATTGATCGGCGCGACAGCCTCAGGCAGGTCCACTGTGAACCGCTGGGCCGACACCTGCTGAACGCCGTCGATACTGAACTCGGCGGCGGCTGTATGCACGCCGTTTTTATCCAGATCAGGAAATACCTGAGCTATAAGCGTCACTACCGTGCTGCCGCTGTCGGCGTCGTAATACGCGGTCTCCAGTATGGCCCCGTCCAGCCAGAAACGCTCGAAATAAGGGAAATTGTTATCGCTCTCATCAATCACGCCGTCGCCGTTTATATCCGTGTCCGCCGCCGTGAATCTCTGGGGGGCCAGAACCGTGACGATATAGTTCTCATCAGTACCGGGCACGGCGGGCAGACCGATCGTACTCGTCACCTCGTAATCGTTCCTCGCCGCCAGACCCGCGTCGTCCGGCTCCTTCACAGTGATGATGAGTTCTTGTAGATCAAGCAGATAGCCGTGATAAGAGCGAACCTCGATCTCAACATAAAACGTGCCGTTCTCCAGCGGCGCGCCGTAAAACTGGCCGCTCCGCATCTCCAGCCCATCGTAAAACTCGCCTTTCTGCATCAGGTATAGTCCATCGGGCAGTTTCCCATTGATAATCTTGAATTCCAGCGCTACATTATCCGGCATCATCGTCTCAATGATCTCTTGGTACGGCACGAGACGCCAGGCGTCGCTGTACTCCCACCGCATGATCTCGCCATTCACCATCGCATAAAAAGCGTTATTTGCTCGCGCCCATTCTAACATGAAACTATCTTTAACGCCATAGATAATGGTCTTGGATGAAAGTTCTGTTCCAGCCGGCAGGTATGTGGAAAAAGATGGCTGGCCGCCGACGGCGGTCACGGTCATCGGCACATGCAGGTTCACCTTCGGAGCGAGAGTCGTCTCGGTCAAGAAGTAAAGCGGCAGATCCATCATGCCGTGAGTGATGATGATATCGGCCAATTTATCGCAATTCTTAAATGCATCTGTATCAATGCTGGTCAAACTGGCGGGAATCTTCACACTGGCCAATCTTGAACAACCGGAAAATGTACCATAACTGATGCTGGTTACGCCGTGCGGAATGATTAATTCGCCAGTCAGGCCGGAGCAGTTGGAAAACGCGCTGCTGCCAATGCTGATTACGTTATCTGGAATAGTTATACTTGTCAGACCAGAGCAGCCGAAAAACGCGTTTTCGCCTATGCTAGTCACACCGGCTGGAATAGTGATATCAGTCAGACTAGAGCAGTCGTAAAACGTGGCATTGCCGATGCTAGTCACGCCGGCCGGAATAGTGATCCCAGTCAGACCAGAGCAGCCACCAAACGCACTGTTGCCGATGCTGGTCACGCTGTCAGGGATAATAAAGACTCCCGTCAGACCGGAACAGTAAGCAAACATACCAAAACTGATACTGGTCATGCTGTCCGGAATAGTGACGCTGGTCAGACCGGAGCAACCTCGAAACGCTTGATAGCCAACGCTGATTATATTGTCGGGGATAATAAGAACTCCGGTCAGGCCTGAGCATTCGTAAAACGCGTTGTCGCCGATGCTGGTCATGCTGGCAGGAATAGTTAAGTCGCCGGTCAAGCCGGAGCAACCGCGAAATGTCTCGGTGCTAATGCTAGTCATACCATCCGAGATAATAAGAATTCCGTCTAAGCCAGAGCAACCGGAAAATGCGGCTTCACCGATGCTGGTCACGCTGTCCGGAATGATTAAGTTACCGGTCATGCCGGAGCAACCGCGAAACGCCTCACGATCAATGCTGGTCACGCCGTCCAAGATAGTGATACTATTCAGACCTGAGCAGTTGAGAAACGCCTCATAGCCGATGCTAACCATGCTATTCGGAATAATTAAATCGCCGGTCAGTCTGCGGCATCCGCGAAAAGCTCCATAGTCGATGCTGGTTGCGCTATTCGGAATAGTGACGCTTATTAGACTAGAGCAGTTGAGAAATGCCTCACTGCCGATACTGGTCACGCTGTCCGGAATAGATATATCGGTCAGGTTGGAGCAATACTGAAACGTGTTATTACCGATGCCAGTCACGCCGTCCGGGATAGTGATACTGGTCAGACTGGTGCATTCCTCAAACGCGCCACCGCCAATGCTGCCCTAGTGGTATAATAGCGCCAAATCCAGAAATCCAGTAATATAGCGGGATTGCGGGTTTGGCGTTATTCTTTTCCACTCATTTCCCAACCAAATGAGGGCAGATTTTTCCGCTTTAAATATTAAGCGTTAAATTATCGACAAAAGTTTTGCCCTCGAAAAAAGGAGGAAAACTATGGGCAAAACGATTCTTGTAGCGGCAAGAAAGGGCGGCGTGGGTAAAACTATGACTGCTGCAAGCCTCGGCATTGGGCTTGCCCGGCAAGGCAAAAAGACGCTCATCATCGACGGAGACAGCCAGCATTCGCTTACTGTCAGTCTCGGCGTAAGAGAGCCGGACAAACTGCCGTTCACACTCGCGACGGTAATGAGCCACATCATCAATGAAACAGACTTTGACTGGACGGCGGAACTGATCCGGCA
>JAISAH010000067.1 GCA_031266805.1 Gracilibacteraceae bacterium | reverse complement strand
CCCGCGTCAATGGCGCTGCGCCCGAAACGCGAAAGATCTTTCACTATGACGCAGTTGATTTTTCCGCGCTCCGCGTCGGCGAGCATACGCTGAAAACCGGGGCGGTCAAAGTTCGTGCCCGTGGCGTTATTGTCACAGTAGACATCCGCGAGCCGAATATCCGGCGACGCGGCGATAAAATTCTCAATAATGCTTCGCTGTGTTTCCAGCGAATCCCCGCGCTTTCGTTTATCGTCAGCGGATAGACGCACATAGGCGGCGGCATAGAAAACAGGGGACTCGGCATGCTTTGCCACACCGGCGTCAAGGTTTTTCCTGCTTTTTCTTGCCATCACGCCACCTCCAGGGCTTCGCCTGTTTCGCTCACGAGCGCGGCGGCCTGCTCATATTCAGAGTGGTAGTTGAACGTGATTTGCAGCTCTCTCTTGCTGACGACTTTTATGCTGTGAATGAGACTGGCCACGGCGCGGCGGTCAAGCTCCGTGATGTTTTCAAACCGTTTAAAGTTTTCTGTCCAGCGCAGCCGCTCGCCCTTGCCCGCAAGTACATCGCCAAGCTCCTGCCGGAGCGTTTCAATGGCGGCGGCGAACATGCTTTCATCGCCCGTGTACTTTAGTTTCAGCGCCCGATAGTCCTCTTTTGAGAGCAGTCCGCCCATCATATTCTCGTAGAGAGACGCTTTGAAACCCCTGACTTGCCGAAGTCTCTGCTCACTTTCTTCGATCTGCGCCGCGTACCGCGCTTTGAGCGCCTCGGCCATGCGCCGCCCGTCGCCTGACGCAAGCAAGGCGTCAAGGGAAGCGACGTTGATAATATGCGCTTTCACGCTTTCGAGGACACTCCGCACCAAATCATCCTCTTTGATCATTTGAGCAGAGGGGCAGCCCTGTTTTTTCGTCGTCGGGCAGTAATAGTAGCAATACTTCTTCCCTCCGGCAGTGTTTATCTTGCGCGTCATGCGAGCGCCGCAGCAGCCGCAGACGAGCATACCGGAAAACAGATGCACTTTCTCTCTGCCTGGCGCGGTGCGGGTGTCGAGCCGCATCAGTTTCTGGACAAGGTCAAAATCCAGCTTACCGACGATGGCCTCATGCGCGTTCTCAGCGCGCGCCCACTCCGATTCCGGTTTATTGATGATATCTTTTATCTTGTAGTTGAGCGTACTTTGCCTGCCTTGAATGAGCGTACCCGTATAGGTTTCGTTAGTCAGGACGCGAATGATTGCTGTCGCCGACCACTTTGCGTCCGCTTTATCCGCATAGCCGTTCTTTGCGTGCGGAAGGCCCCGGTCTTTCTTGTACATACAGGGAGACAGAACTCCCAGCGAGTTCAGCGTATCCGCTATCCGTACCGCCGCCGCACCTTCGATCTTCATCCGGAAAATGTCGCGGACGATGCTTGCCGGGTATTCATCAATAACCAACAGGTTTTTATCGCTCTCCGCTTTGCGGTAGCCGTAGATAGGGCAGGCGCCGACGTAAGCGCCGCCCGCGCGCTTGACGTGGAGAGCGGAGCGCGTCTTGACCGAGATATCGCGGCTGTATGCGTCGTTGACGAGCGTTTTCACCGATACTACGAGATCGTCGCTATCTCCTTTAAGCGTGTCGATATTATCGCCGATAGCGATGAAGCGGACGCCGTAAGCGGGAAAGATCCGCCGCAAGTAGCGCCCGGTCTCAATATATTCGCGTCCCAGGCGCGAGAGGTCTTTCACGATTACGCAGTTGATTTTCCCCGCCTCAATGTCGGCCATCATTGCCTTGAAGGCCGGGCGGTCAAAAATGACGCCCGAAACACCGTCGTCAACCCGCTCCGACACCACTTCAATGTCAGGATGACCCGCGATGAAGCTGTCGATGAGCCTGCGCTGGTTTTGCACGCTGTCACTTTCGTTTTCCTTGTCGTCCGTGTAGGACAGGCGAATATACTTTGCCGCCTTGTAGACTCTTTCTGCCATTTTCATGCACTCCTTGCCATTCAGACTTTCCCAGGATCCGAGCGTCAAGGGGCGCGGGTTTGCCGGTTATTCTTTACCGCTCCACTATAGCGCGTCTTTTGGGGAAAGTCGAGTTTGTCGTCACATCTTTCCGCAGAGTCACGTCATCAGGCGCCGGAGACACTCCTCCAAAGTTGGCCCGTCCTCAGTGAACCGCGCCGTAATAGTGAATGGGCCGCATTTGAAGTGGTAAGGGTCTTTGATCTGGCGCAAATATTCCGCGATGCGCTCCTGTTTCGGCAGAGCGCTGTCTACATGTACGTCGCGTATGTCCACCAGCTCGGCAGTGTCTATTCTCTCACTCATAGCGTTTCCTCCATTCCCAAACCTTTTCCCAAGTTGGGAAAAGGTTTAAGCAGATATTTTCAATTCAAGGTTATGGCTTCTGGGTTTTGAATGCGATATACCGCCGTCTATATTCGTAGGACGCGTGGAAAATATTCCGGGCCGCCCTGACGATCTTTGGCTCAAACGACTCGACCAGAGTCAGATCCCGTTCGGCCCGGGAATTACAGGGGCAGCCGGCGCAACCGGTCCGTTTCAGGCCCCAAACCTCATAACAGTCTGAATAACGCACGCCGCGCCATTGTTTGTATGCCGCCTTGTCCTCGTCCGTCCACTGCCATATTGGGCGGTAACTGTCCGGCGAATCATCTTTGCTAAGAGAAAAACATGTCTTAATGCCTGCACGTCTGCCGCCTTCGGCGCGGCGCATACCGGTTGCGGAGAGGTCGGCCTTAGATTCTTTGTAAAACTCTTTTGCCGGGTTTTTCTTGGCATACTTGCAGCATCTATCGGAAATGGCAAAATCTGGCGGATGACGCTCTATGAATTCTTTCAGCAGTTTGTGTTTGACGATGCTGTATTCATGTTTCCCCGCTTTGCTTAGTGGTCGGCGGTCAAAGTACCAATCAAGCCCGGATTTACACCGTCCGTATTTTTCAGGCGTTGCGTCCTCCGGCCTGTCACTCCAGTCAAAATCGTGTCTTTGCAGAAGGGAGAGATATTCGCTCACATCCTTATTGATGAACGGGACGCCGTGTTCATGGCAGGCCGCTATCACTGTTTTCCTGGCTCTGCGGCGGTGGATCGTCACGCCGTATTTCGCTTCCAGGTCGCCAATATGGTGTTTGGTGGAATTATATTCCAGCCCAGTGTCAAAAAATACATAGCGCACTTCACAGCTCTCCGGTCTGACGAGTTCCAGCAAATCAAGCATTATATCCGAATCAGATCCGCCAGACACCGACGCGGCGCACCTCCGGTGCCGGCTCAATACTAAGCGCGCTTTGAGCATGGAATCAATGATGTTTAGTCTCTGCGGCGCGGACTTGATCAGAGCGCCGAAATCTGCCACAGAAATGCCCCCTTTCTCCGGAATAAATAGTCCGGCGCCTTTTCCCAAGTTGGGAAAAGGTATTGAGCAAATAGTTATTTGAAATATTCGGGCGTTTTTTTCGCCCTGATAAAGTTTTCCACATCGGCGATCCTGGCTGTCACAGGGCATTCCTGCAGGGCGGCGAGGACACATTCTCTGTACGCGCCGGTCAGACTGGCGCGGCTGTCCAGTATAGCCACCACGCCTGTGTCGGTTTCGCTGCGAATCAGCCGCCCATGGCCCTGTTTCAGTTTTATCAGCATCTCCGGCACGACGACTTTGGTTTTGTACGCAAGCATATCCTTATACAAAGTCTGCTCATACTCACCGATAGGGTCCGGGGCCTGAAAGGGCAGTTTGACGATGACGAGGAGAGAGAGGGCGTCGCCGGGTATGTCGATCCCTTCCCAGAGCGCGCCGCTCGCAAAGAGGACGCCGCCCTCCGAGCGTTTGAAGCGCTCGATCTCCCTGACGCCGCCTTTGTCGAGCCGGAACAGCGGGAACGGGATCCCTCGCTGTTTCAGACGCTCCCAGACCATATCCATCGCTTTATAGCTTGTGAACAGGATAGCGGCGTGGCCGCGGGAGGCGAGGATGAGTTTTTCGATCTCATTTGCGACCGCTCCAATGTACTCACGGTTTTTGTTGTCCGGAAACGGCATGTTCTCACTGATATATAAAAGCGCGTTATCGCGGTGGCTGAACGGAGAAGGTTTGCTCGTTTCGCTCAAACGGTTTTGGAGCCGCCCAAGTCCGAGCGTTTGTTTTATATGGGAGAAATCGCCGCCCGCCGATAGGGTGCCAGAGGTCAAAATCGCCGGGACGCCTTTGCTCCACAAATCCCTGTGCAGCCGCGCGTCAAGGTCGGCCGGGATAGCGCAAAGCAGAGTTTCCTGCTCTGTGCCGGGCGTTACGTTCACATTCGGTTTTTCGAGCCAGCAGATGTTTCCCTTGTGGCGGGCGAGCGCGGCAAGCTGCTCACGAACGCTTGCCATCTCCCATAAGATCTGTGAAAGCCTGCCCTCGTCACTCCCTGCCGGAGGTTCTGAGACCAGCAATTCATACAGCCGGTCGGAAATGTCGCGGAGGTTTCGCAAATGCCGGGCTGCGTCAGTGCCGATGGTGGCGGTAAAGCGCGTCGTTTCATCGTCCGCGTTTTCATCCTGGCATCCCGCCTCGAAATCCTTGAACAGGCGCTTGCTTTCGTCCGCGAGCTTCTTCACGGTTTTGCGGGCGAGTTTTTGCGCCGATTCATGCTTGAACCGCAAATCGTAAACGCGGTCTTTGAGTTCCGGCAAAGCGAAGCAGGAAAGCTCCGCGCCGTACATTGAACGCGCCGCCGCAAGAAATTTATGCGCTTCGTCGATTATGACAGTCTGGTAGTTTTGGAGCAGCGGCCGTTTGTCATTGGCGCGGCGGAGCGCGTCAGCGAGGAAATAGTTGTGGTTCACGACTTGAATGTCGATGGCCCCCTCCATCGCGCGCTCGCGGAATCTGAGATAGGCGCAGGCGCTGCGTCTGGGGCATTTTCCATCGCATCTGCCGGGCACGGCGATTTTGCGCTTGGTGTAGGGATCCAGCCCGTCCGTGTCCGCAAGATCAATGGGTGCTTTAGGCGAGAGCAGTTCGCGCAGAATTTCCTTGTTTTGCTCGTTATGCTCATAGCGCAGGCGGGAGCGCAGATTGTATTCGCAGACGTAATGCTCCCGCCCTTTGCGCAGCACCGCCGTCAGCGGGGCCTTGATGATCCCGTTTTCCATAAGGATCCGCGAAAGTTCGGGGATATAGTCCGTGACTATGGCTTTTTGGAGCGCTATGCTTGATGTGGCGACGACGATCGGCATATTCGCCATATCGACATAACTCATCTTGGGGTAGTAGGCTTTATTCCAGAAATCGTTCAGCCGTCCGCGCTTGGCGATAACAGCGGCGGCGAGATAGGCGAGGGTCTTGCCCGTGCCGACTTCCGCTTCCGCGAGGATGACGCCGCGGTTCTGAATCGTTTTGAGAATACCATCCGCGAGCGAGATTTGCTCGCGCCGCGCCGCGTAACCGTACTCCGGCAGGATTTGCCGGAACAGGGCGTAGAGTATCTCGCGGCATTTGTTATAGCTGATCCGTTCGCCGTAGTGTCTCTCGGCTTCAAGCCTTGCCGGGCCCGCGACAGATGAGTCGCGGATGCGCTCGGCGATTTTCTCGATCTCACGCGGGGCGAGCGGAGTCTTGCGGCGGGATAGCGTTTCAGTCCGGCCTGTTTCGAGGTTGACGATCTTGTACTGGAAACACTCACCCATATCGCTTTCGAGTAAGGCGCAGCCGTAGGCGTAAAGTATCGGAGCATCGGCGAGGTGACGGGCGGGCGCGCCCTTGGGCAGCGTGCGGGAGATTTCACTGGTCACGTTTAACATTTTTCACGTTCTCCTTATTAATTTTTATTAAAAGCGCCGGCTTAACGGCTCTGTGGCGCGCCGGGAGCAAAAGCCCCGGCGCGCTGGCACAGCCGTCAAACCATGGATTTTCTTGATATGATTTTCCTGGTTTGCGGTATATCTGTGATCAATAGTTTTGTTCTTGGGGAGCATCAGGCTATGGCGTTAAGCCATACATTGAAGCCGCCAAAGGCGTATCCCAGCCTGAGCCGCGCTTCACCGGGACGCGCCTGTGCGCTGTCCGGCTCCGGTTTTCTCGGAGAAGTATCATTATCACCGCCGCGCCTTGTGTCTGCCCCATCTGCCCAAAGGCGCCGGGGGCGCTATCGCCCTGTTACGGGCGGTCGTCGCGCGCGGCGCGGCGGTTATTGTACCTGATGTCCCTGTATGATCGCCCCTTAAAGGGGCGGTATTTGTCAAAGAACGTTGAGGTCTTAAAAAAAGTCCTCCTAACCAATGCACTGGAGAGCCCGTTTTGTACCCCCGGTTTCAGCCGTCTGCCAAAAATTTTCTGATTTTCTTTTCGGCGGCGTTGATGCTTTTCTGGATCTTGGAATGAACAACGCCCTCCATGTCCGCTATTTGACGCAAGGTAAGCCCCTTAGCGTGATAAAGGAGATACCGCCGCCTTTGAACCTCGGTGAGCCCCTCTAAGGCAAATCGCGCTTTTTCTAAGCGCTGCCGCTGCTTTTCGGTTTCCTCCCGCGCGTCAATTCCGCGGGTGACGGTATCCTCCGGCGAAGGGCAGGCGCAAAGCACTGTTTCCTTCAAGTCGCCTAAAGGGGAGTTTTTCCTGGTCTGAGCGTTCGCGGCCTGTACCTGATCGAAATAGAGAGTATCTGAGAGTTCTTTCAGCGCGCGGAAGTCGGTCGCGGTCTTGCCAGGATTCTCCGCCAGATAGTCCGCGAGAGTGACTTCTATGATCTTGTCAGCAAAACGGTACACGATGCCGCCGCTGTACTTGTTCAGCGCGTAGTCGCTGTCTTTGTAATTTTTCATTGGCCGTTCCTCCGTAAATTTGGGATTTTTGCTTGGGTTGAAGCAAACCCGATTCACGGATAACGGGCGTCAGAGCAGAGCCATTTATATGTCCGCACGCACCGGCCTCCTTTCCCGGCGCGTGAGTCAAGGTTCATGCCCTAAAAAAGGGCATAAAAAAAGCCGGAGGGCATAATTCCCCCGGCGTACCTGACCGCGCCGATTTTTCGCGGAAAGCGGCGCAAAAAGAAACAGCCCCCGCGTTTTATCAGCGCGAGGGCCGCATCATTCCTTATTCATTTTTGAGCGCAGCTATCCACCATACATAGCATAACATCTTGACAGTCCGAAGTCAGTCCGTATGTTGTCCGTATATTGTCGGGATTCTGTCGGGATTTTGTCGGAGATTTCTCCCTGGCAAAAAATATCTTTGAGTTCAGGGATCGCATATCCCCACAGGGCGATACCCAGAAGCAGCGTCGCTTCCCGTTTGCGCTCATAGAAAGCGCTGCGCTCCAAACTGAACGTCTCTAACAGCTCCGGTTCGGAGTAAGGAAAAGCTGCCATATAGCTTTTCGAGAGTATATCAAAATACAGCTTGCCGCCGCCGGGGTAATCGTAAACGCGCAGCATGGCGGTGTCGATCAGATCAACCAGCCATTTCGTTTCAAACAGGCTCGACACTTTAGCCTCAAAGTCCTGCCGGCGCTCAGTCGGCGCAAACTCCGCCAGATAGGCGAGAGCGGCGTCAAGCTCCCGCCCATACGCGTAAGCGGCGGTTTCTTCTCTCACTATGTCAGCCCGCCCTGCGGTCATCCAAACTACGTCGCGGTAAATCCGCATGACCAGCGTGGATTTATGCAGAACCTCCTCCGGGCAAAGCGTCAGAGCGCCGCACATACTTTTTATATTTCGCATCGTCCTTGTTTCCCGTCTCAAAGTGATCACTTCCTTCGTCTTCGCTTGTGCCGTAAATTTCCCCAAGATTTTCGCGTTTTCCTGTTGACAAATTAATTGAGGACGGTCTATAATGTAACTGCAATTAGATTCCGCATTTCCTAGTATATACAAAACATTTGCAGTTGTCAAGGGGATCTGGAAAACAAATATGTAAAAAAGTTCAGTGGGAGGTACGCCGTGAAATTTGGTGATAAACTGCGTGAGCAAAGGAAAAAGCGCGGCTTGCTCCAGGAGGATTTGGCCGCCGCGATAGGGGTGACTAAGTGGACGCTGGCCAATTATGAGAAGGGGAACTCGTACCCGCATGACCGCTCCGTCTACTCTAAGCTAGCCGATTTTTTTAAGGTAGACGTAAACTATTTTCTGACAGAAGATGAGGAATTTCTGACAGAAGCGGCGCAGAAATACGGGCGCAAGGGGCGGGCGCAGGCGGTAGCCGTTCTGGAGCAGGCGGAGGCATTGTTTGCCGGAGGCGAGTTGTCCGAGGAAGATCAGATCGCTTTTGTGCATGAGATCCAAGGCCTGTTTCTGGATTCCAAGCAGAGGGCCAGAGAAAAGTTTACACCCAAAAAGTATAGATTTATGTGGGACACGGAGACCGAGTAGAAAAAACGCGCAAAGCCGATCTATGCGCGTTAAACGCCCCGCCGCTATGCGGACGTGGAGGTGGTTGTTTTGACGGGGTTTATCTACTCAGAGGTTGAACGCATCTTAAAAAAGTATCAGACACGCGATCCGTATGATCTGCTCGACGCGATAGGCGCGGTCACGGTCTTTTCCGACGAGTACAGGAAGGGCGGTCTCAAAGGTTACAGCACGATAATGAACCGCACCATGTACGCGGTTATTAACGCCAAGCTGCCTTCTGAGGAAAAAAAGATTGTGGCCGGACATGAAGGGGGGCATTTGATTCTGCATAAGAATGAGATGCTGGCAAGCCCCGTCCGAATGATGCGGGATTTCAATATCTTTGACAATTCGAGCCTGTACGAGCGTGAAGCAAATACATTCCTCGCGGATTTTCTTGTGTCTGACGATGATGTCCTTGCCGTTATTTCGGATGAGGACAGAGACTATTTCAGCGCGGCGCGTGAACTCTATCTGCCGGCGCCGCTCTTTGCTTTCAAGCTGTACAATATGATGCGGCGCGGGTATAACGTGCGGAGCCCGGTTGATTTGGACAGCCGGTTTTTAGGCCGCGTTCGGGATAGGTGGTAGGATTGCGGAGCGCTGTCTCTTAAGCAGCAGGAACCGCAAAGAATAGCAACACGGCGGGAGCAATCACGGCGAATATCCTCATGGCGCCGTCTCGGCCAGCCGCTCATAGTCAATCACATACACCGTCTCACCCGGCACTATCGCGCTGTCCGTGGTGATGGGCGTCGTGGTTGGGAGACAGAACGCCGGGCGCACCCCACTCACGCCAAAAGCATTCAGAGTTCCGAGAATACCCTCCGGAGATATGCCACTGGCCGCGCTGTCGTAGACGATGGTCGGTGTGCGCAGGAGCCATGGCGTCGCTTCCCCGTTTTCATAGGCAATCCGCTTGACCCGCTTATCAAAATAAGTCAGTTTCTTCCCTTCCACCGGCAGAACTGAGGGCCTGTATTCAAGCCCTAGTTCCATACCGGAGAGCAGAAAGACCTGCCGCTTGATTTCGCATGTCACTTTCCAAAAGAGACCTGGCTCCACTTCTGTCCTATATTTTTCGGTGATGGTGATGGTTGAGTTTACTATGGCGTCCCGCAGTGTCTGCGGGAACCGCTCAATGACTACGGTATTCAGATAGACGTCAATTTCACTGTCTTCATAATAGGCTCTGTAGTCGTTGTATCTGTGGTGTTCATCAACGTCCCGCCGCAACAACAAAGTGTTGCCGCCATAGTCATTGGTCAGGACAAGGTAGGGGAAACACCTGCCTTCCGGTTTCTTGTAAGTCGCGGCGTAATCTTGGCCCGATTCCTGCAAATAGACAGTGTAACCGGTACTCGGAGTGAGGTCATAGGCGATATCGCCGAGATACTCGGCGTTCATGGGCGGCGGATTCTCCGGGGGTTTATTTTCTTGTGCTGGAGTCTGACAGCCGCTCAGTAGCAACAGCAAGACGGGGGCGATCCTAGCGAATATCCTCATGACCCCGCCTCCGCTCCGAAAGCGTAGACTTTCATCAGCGGATCGACACCGTCTGTCGGAGCCGTCCTGGGGGCACTTGGGACGAGCATGACAGCCGCGCCGCTTCTGGCGGCTAGAGCGGAACCGGTCAGGGCGTCTACCAGAGTAAGACCGTCAGCGATGTAAAGCGTATCAGAGCTAAACGGCAAAGTCTCGCGCAAGGCTTGGTTCGTAGCATAACGATCAGGGCCGTATATTCTCGTCGCGCCGGGGACGTCGCGCACGAGGGCCGGGCCGCCCAAGATGCAGCGGTGATCTGTGGTCAGCGGGTCGGTTCCCAACAGACCATCCGGCCCCGCAATTTGAATGAGATATCCGTGAGCGGCGGCGTAGGGCGCGGCGCTCACGGCGTCGGCCACAGCGTCATAGCCGACGACGAACACGCCTTGAGGATTTTCCACTTTGGCGCTGATTAGTTCCGCCGTCTCAAAGCGGTCGTGGCCGCGCAAAGTCTCGACTGACCATTCCGGCGTCTCCGCCAATTCATCCACAACTATTTGACTGACTGCGCCGACAGTGTAGATCTTTTTCAGCCGTAGGCGCAGGAGTTCCACGCGGACAGCGGAATCAAGCTCATCACCCATACAAAGAAGGATCGGCGCGTCTTCCTGCCCGGCCAGCGGAGCGGCGGCCAGAGCGTCTACCAAATTGGCGTCCGCGCCGGAGGCTATGATGACTGTATCGGCAGTCGTCCAGCCGTAGTGGGAGATGGCGACCGAGGTCAGAACGCGGTTCGCGCCGCCGATATAGGCGAGAGTACCGCCGGCGGCTGAGGAATTGGAGAAGGTTCCGCTTCTCGTGGGAGATGCTGGTTTAGGAGTTTGCGGGTCAGGCGTTTGCGGATCGTCCTGACGGTCAGGGTCGCTTGGGTCTTGAGGACCCGAACTGTCCGGGTCTTGTGGGTTTGGAGGGTTTGGATTTTGCGGGTCAGAGTTTTCGGGATCCTGCGAATCTGAATCGCCTGGGTTTTGGGGGTCAGGATCCTGTGGATCGGAGTTGCCGGGGCCCTGCGGATTAGGATCATCATCAGGGCTTTGTGGGTCGGGATTGTCAGGATCCTGCGGATTCGGGTTTTGAGGATCGGAGTCGCTCGGATCTTGCGGGTCAGGGACGAACCGGGCTTCCAGCGTCACGTTCCGCCGCGCGGCGAAGCGGTATTCCGCCATAGCGGAAACCATCTCCTCACCTTCATACCAGCCGGCGAATACGCAGCCCGGCGCGGACGCCGCCGCCACCTGAGCGTAGCGGCCCAATTGACGCGAGCCGCCGCCCATGATCAAACCGCGCTCCGGTTCGGCTGTCCAGATATCCACCGTATAATAAGCTTCAGCCGCCTTCGCCCCGCGCAGTTCCGCGGCGGCGGCAACTGGATTCCTGCCGTCAAGCAAGATGTAGTCCGCGGCGGAACCGTTCGGATCATCAGTATTATGCGCCGGTGCGAAAGCGGTGTAGTGGCCGCCGGCGATGAGGGGCAGGTCATAATAGGCGACAAGGCGGCGAGGCGCGCCTCCTCCCAGATCGAATTCCTGGACGGCGTAACTCATATTCCCGGCCGCCGTGGCGCTGATCTCCAGCCGGTAAGATTTATGGGCCGGCAGATAGAACAGTTTTTCCCCGTCCTGATTGATGGTCGCCCACACCTCGCTGTCCAGATCAACAACTTTATCGGCGGCAATGACCGCAACCAGACGGTCGTTCTCGTCGTAGACATTCACATCCACCGGACAATTCACGCTGACGATTCTGAAACCGAAAATTTCGTTGTAAACGATGACTCTATCAGTATAGTTGCTGTCCATCGCCTGCAGCCAAGCTAGGCATAAATCCGGATAATGCGCCGCGATCAAACCCTTCAGATTGACGACAAGCGTAGCTACGTCGCCGGGGTAATTGACAGCGAGAGTAAAAACAGCTTCCGCCAAGAGACCGGCAATACGCAAAGCGTCATATCGGTCATAATTTGTGATCCCGGCCTGAGCCAAGCTGTTTTCCACACATTTCAGCAACCTGTCGCTCAACAAGATTTTGGCTGCGGGATTAGAATTGGCGGTTGCGGCGTAATAGAGCAATGCCGGCAAATCAGCCCACAATTCCGCGCCCAGACAATCCTCAAACCTTGCGCTATCGGCAACATCAAGGCCCATGGCCAGATAAAGAACCTCGCGCATATCTACCTGAAATTTATTTACATAATTAGCGCGGCTCTTAAATACTTCGCTTATAAATGTATCTACGACATTATCCAAAAAATAGTTTTGAAAACCGTGGGTCTCGTCATCGGCGGCCTCGATATCAAATATATCATCCAACAGCTTCGTCCGCCAGCGGCGGAAATCGTCCACTATATACCCGTCTACGCTGCGCAGCTGGCTGTACTGTGCCAGCATAGCCGGCAGTAGTTCCGTGAAGTAATTGCTCTCAATGCGGAACGGGAAATATCTGTCCACGCCGTAGCGGGCGAAATTCCATATAGCCGGCCCCACCTTCGTCACCGGGTCGTGCGGGTTCATGTGGTTGAAAATGTTTGTGTACAGTCCATCGTCCTCGTCCGATTCGTTTCGCACGGCGGAATCCATCGCCCCGGCTGGAGTCTCAAATGTGTAGACGTACAAGTTTTCCGGCATCACGGTTAGATTGCTGATTTTCCGCCCGTCGTCTATCGCCCCGGCCACCAGATTGGCCGTGGCCGCCGCCCGGCTGTACCCTGTGATCCAGACCTTCACCTCGCCGGTTATGCCCTGGCGCCGCACATAGTCATCCAGAAAATCAAACACCTGTTCCTTGGCATCGTCAAGATCAGCTCGATAAGATATTCAAAAATATACAGCGCCTATTCAAGCGGAAAGATAATATCGCCATTTACTAAAACTGTCATTCCATCTTTCTTGTAAGGTGGTGGTATGCTCTTATCGCTGATTTTTACACTAAAATTAAATGGACTACCCAGTATGGATATGTTTACTATGGTCGAGTTTGTTGCTTCGTTTATGCCTAACAACAATGCTATAACAGAAGTATTTTTGTTGATTTTAAGCGTTCCACACTTTGCAATTAAGTCCTTAATTGGCTCTGGCATAAGCATAACAAACTGACCGATAGAATTATCGACCACCATTTCCTTGCTGCCGTAAGCATAGCTCACAATCATATTTCGCAGGGCATCTGCGGTCCTATCGGACAAATAAGTATCTCCTAATACATAATACGCATACTCATAGGCAATTTTTGCAGCCGCAAGAAACAAAACATTTAAATCTAAGGAAAAATCAATCCTCCCAGTCACCTGCTCTTGTGTAATTTCTCCAAATCTTGCTGATGTCTCGAAATCGGCATCATTCAGAATAACTCCATTCCTGCTTGCTATTTTTTTTAGTATCACAATTCCTTCTTCTTTCGTCGAGGCTTCAACGTGAAGCATAATACTTCCATCCTCATCCTCATTTTTGTACGTTAAAGGCATAAATTTTGGTATGCCATTGGCGTCAATTGAAATCGCTCGCCCATCAGAAGTGTGTTTAACAAGGTCACTCAGGTGAGGAATCTTTCCCGATTGTCCTTGTAGTTCCATAGTTTCACGGAACATTATTGCTAATGGGTTATTTACTAATAGGCTGTCTATTCTTGAACCAATTTTACTATTACAATCTTTGCAAACGGAATCAATCGTCAACGTGTGATTGCCAAGAGCATAGGGTATTATGTGTTCGGAACTAAATTCATTAAGCGATTTTGGCTTTGAACACATTATGCATTTATTCGATTGAGTGCCGCCCTTTACCGCTAATAGCGACAATAATTCAGACACATCTGCCGTCAGTTCCTCCCACTCAGGTTTGCGAACGCCGTGAGCGCAGATATAAATGCGCCCATCGTGAAAAAAGATCGGGGCATCATTACAGGTCGCAAACACAAACTGTACGCCTAAATAAGCATATTTGCTTTGTAATTCCTCCAACTCATTGGCGGGGCAAAACAGCACATCTCCGCCAAAATCCTCAATTTGGACATTAACAGGATTGTAAGTGCGGTAGAACGGCTGAAGTTCATCAGGAATGATTTCAACATTACCGTTGAATTTGGCGAATCTGTTGTGCGGATTTTGCTCAAGCGCCATATCTACAAATTTTGAAAATTTCATTGTATCCTCCTATGCTTGGAACTCCGGGTAGCATTTTTCAATGGTATAAATGCGAACCCGTTCCGTAAACTGTTGCTGATGGACACTTGTAATTATAAAGCGAAATCGGAAAGCGATTTATTTATGGGAAAAAGATGTGGTCATGCTGTTAGAGCCGAACCAATTCGTCCGTAAGTAGCCGGATTTGTTTGTCCCCGAAAAACCGGTTATACTGTCCGTCAGTCAGTCTGTCAAACAGACAAAAATGATGGGAGGAAATGCGAAAGAGACGCCTATAAACCCACAGTCGTCTCT
>JAISAH010000051.1 GCA_031266805.1 Gracilibacteraceae bacterium | reverse complement strand
CCAGCTTTTGCGCCACCCAATCCGCTAGGATCGGATCGGGAAAAATCTGCGCTATGGTGACGGAAGAACCGTCCGGCGCCGGTCCGGCCGCATGCAGCGCGGCAGGGAAAAGCGGCGCGCCGGACAGAAGCAAGATGGCCGTCAGCAGGCAGGCCAGCAGTTTCGCGCGCGGTCTCGTCATTTGATTTTGTTTGTCCATGTCAATTCCTTTCATTCGTTTAAGTATGGCGGTGTTTCTGTTCTGGGTTCGATTCTGGTCTGGATTGCCGCGCCGGCCAAGGGCCGGCTCGCAATGACGGTCTCCGTCCCCCGCCATTCCGGACCGGAGAGGCGGGACGGGATGCCAGAGGAATGGATGCGCGGGCGTAGGGGACGGGCTTGCCCGTCCCGTGTATTGGGATGGAGCCGGGACGTCGGGACGCCGTCCCCTACGTCATTCCGGCTTCATGCCGGAATCCATGCCCATGTCTCCCGGAACGGCGGGGATGGATCCGGGGAAATGGCCGGAGAGGCGGGACGGGCAAGCCCGTCCCCTACGGGAACCATCGTACCTGCTTCCGGACTTCCCTGCCTCCTGCCCGTCCCCGTCCCGTTCCCCGTCTCCTATCTACCCGTCTCCATTTGTAAACTGTAAACTGTACATTCTCCCCCACTCTCATCTCTCATCTCTCAACTCTCAACTCCCCACTCCCTCCCCTCCCCCGCCGAATGTAACATTTTATCTAAACTGTTACATTTCTCCGGAAACCCTTGTAAAATCAGGCGTACAAAAAACCGCCGGAGGGCCGGCGGCAGGATTTCAGAAGCGAAGGCGGTGCGGAGAGACAGAGAAAATCAAGGTCTTCGGCTTATGTAACATTTTAGATAAACTGTTACATTACATCATTTAAAGAACAGTATACCACATCCCGGTCACACAGCGGTCACAAAACGCAATATTTTTTTCGCGCGGCAAATTTTCCCTCCCGGACAAGTGACGCAAGGCGCTCAGCCCGGTCGGTACCCCGGCTCGCCCCCACCAGCCGCAGTGAGAAATCCGATGAAGCGCCGCAGATCCCGCTCGTATTTACTCAAAGTGTTCCGGCTTTTTTCCTCGTCGCGCAGATACGCCAAATACGCCTAGACTTGATCCTCTAAAGTCGTTATGGTTTTTGTCATTTTTATTCTATCCACCTTTCACTTGAATTTTTCCGCTCTATGATTATAGCGCAGGCGTCAATAAGGGGCGCCTCTTTTTTAGAAGCTTTATTAATAAAGAGTT
Source organism: Gracilibacteraceae bacterium (assembly GCA_031266805.1). Classification (GTDB taxonomy): domain Bacteria; phylum Bacillota; class Desulfitobacteriia; order Desulfitobacteriales; family Syntrophobotulaceae; genus JAIRRL01. Next base: position 25,687 of record JAISAH010000051.1, on the reverse strand, counting down.
GATTTTTCCCTCTCCGTTGGCTATAATATCAGTCAGAGGAGTGAAAAGATGACGAGCTTATTGCGTATCGGGCTTGACGTCGGTTCGACCACGGTAAAAGTCGCAGCGCTCAATGAAACGGACGACTTGGTTTTCAGCCGCTATGAGCGTCATTTTTCTGATGTGGCCTATACCGCGCGGGAGATGCTGGAGGCGATCCATAATTTCGCGCCTGAAGCGGACGCGGTTTTGCGCATCACCGGCTCAAGCGGCTTGGCGGTGGCCCGGCGGATGGATCTGCCTTTTATCCAAGAAGTCATAGCCTGCAGCGAAGCGGTGGAGCGCTGGATCCCCCAAACGGATGTGGCGATCGAGCTGGGAGGCGAGGACGCTAAGATCACATATTTCGGCGACGCGCCGGAACTCAGGATGAACGGGGCCTGCGCCGGCGGCACCGGCGCTTTTATCGACCAAATGGCTATTTTGCTGCGGACGGACGCCGCCGGTCTGAACGAACTGGCGGCTTCCCACCGGGAGATTTATCCCATAGCCTCGCGCTGCGGCGTATTCGCGAAAACGGATATACAGCCCCTGCTGAATGAGGGGGCGGCGCGGGAAGACGTCGCGGCTTCCATATTTCAGGCGGTGGTCAATCAGACGATTGCCGGTCTGGCCTGCGGCAAACCGATTCGCGGCAACGTCGCTTTTCTGGGCGGGCCGCTCTCGTTTTTGCCGGAACTGCGGCGCCGGTTTATCGAAACTTTGCGCCTGGCCCCGGAAAACATCATCGCCCCGGAGCAGGGCCGTTTTTTTGTGGCGATGGGGGCCGCGCTGGCGGCCGGACGGGAGACGTCGCGGCCCATGCGGGAACTGCGCGAGCGTTTGTCCCGTCTCGGCGCGGTCGAACATACGGCGGAGCATTTGGCCCCGCTTTTCCGCACGGAGGAGGAGTACAGGGAATTTCAGGCCCGCCACGCCGCGCGGAAAGCGGAACGCGGGGATCTGGCCGCGGCGGCCGGGCCGTGTTTTCTGGGCATTGACGCTGGTTCCACCACGACTAAGCTGGCCTTGGTTGACGATGGCGGCCGTCTGCTTTATTCATATTACGCCGGCAACGGCGGCAGCCCCTTGGATTCCGTCGTCAAAGCCCTGAAGGACCTGTACGCGTCTCTGCCCGCCGGGGCGATCATCGGCCGCGCCGCGGTGACCGGCTACGGCGAGGCTCTGCTGAAAGCCGCTCTGAAAGCGGATGAAGGCGAAATCGAAACCGTGGCCCATCATAAGGGGGCCGAGCATTTTCTGCCCGGCGTTGATTTTGTTTTGGATATCGGCGGACAGGATATGAAATCCATGCGGATCAGCGACAACGTCATCAATAATATCATGCTGAACGAAGCGTGTTCTTCCGGCTGCGGCTCGTTTATCGAAACTTTGGCTCAGTCGCTGGCTCTCTCCTTGCCGGATTTTGTGGGCAAAGGCCTTTTTGCCGCGGCGCCGGCCGATTTGGGCACGAGATGCACCGTATTCATGAATTCCAAGATAAAACAGGTGCAAAAAGAAGGCGCGGATATCGGCGACATCGCGGCGGGCATCGCTTATTCCGTGGTGAAAAACGCCCTGTTTAAGGTCATCCGTTTGCATAATATCGCGCAGATCGGGGACAGGATAGTGGTCCAGGGCGGCACGTTCCTGAATGACGCCGTCTTGCGCGCCTTGGAATTGCTGACGGGGCGGGAGGTCGTCCGCCCGGACATCGCGGGGATCATGGGCGCTTTCGGCGCCGCCTTGCTCGCGCGGGAAAGAGCTTTGCCCGGCGGGGTCTCCACGGTTCTGGGCCCGGAAGAACTGGCGGATTTTGGCGCGCGTACCCACACGCGTCATTGCGGGATTTGCGGCAACAACTGTCTTTTGACGATCAACGTTTTCTCAGACGGCCGGGAATTCGCTACGGGCAACCGCTGTGAAAAAGGGGCCTCCGGCGGAGAAAGCGAGGGCGGACTGCCCAATCTGTTTGATTATAAATACCGGCGCCTGTTTTCTTACGCCCCCCGCCGCCCCGCCGACGCGCCGCGGGGCCGGGTCGGGATTCCGCGTTGTCTGAATATGTATGAGCGCTATCCCTTCTGGTTCACCTTCTTTGACCGCTTGGGCTTTCAGGTGGTGCTTTCCGCGCGCTCTTCCAAAAAAATCTTTGAGCTCGGCATGGAGAGCGTGGCGTCCGAGTCACTCTGTTACCCCGCCAAACTGGCTAACGGCCATGTGCGCGATTTGCTGCGCCGGGGCGTCGAGTTTATTTTTTATCCGTGCCTGCCCAATGAGATAAAAGAGCGGGAAGGCGCCAACAATAACTATAACTGCCCGGTAGTCGCTTCCTACCCTGAAGCGCTGCGCGCCAACATTGACGAGCTGCGGGACGGGAGGGTCAGATTCCTGTATCCTTTTCTGCCGATGCACAGCGCCGAACGCTTGAAAACGCGGCTGACGGAAGAATTACGCCCTTGGCGGATCCCGGCGGGAGAGATCGCCCGCGCGGTCGACGCGGCTTACGCGGAACAGGAGGCGGTGCGGCGGGATATTCAGGCCAAGGGCGAGGAGACCCTGCGTTATCTGGAGGCGACGGGACAAAAAGGCGTTATTTTAAGCGGGCGGCCGTATCATCTGGATCCCGAAGTCAATCACGGTATTCCGGAAATGATTACCGGACTGGGGCTGGCGGTGCTGACCGAAGACGCGGTCAGCCATCTGGGCGAGTTGGAGCGGCCTTTGCGCGTGCTGGATCAATGGGTATATCACTCCCGGCTGTATGAAGCGGCCGGAGTGGCCACGGCGCGGCCGGAGGTGGAATTGGTGCAGCTCAACTCCTTCGGCTGCGGGCTGGACGCCGTGACGACCGATCAGGTGCAGGAAATACTGGCGCGTTACCGCAAAACTTATACGCTGGTGAAAATCGACGAAATAAACAACCTCGGCGCGGTGCGCATCCGCGTCCGCTCCCTTTTGGCGGCGATGAAAGAGCGGGAACGGAAGGGGATCGCGCCGAAAAAACTCTATGAGGCCGCGCCGCGGGTGCCTTTCACGGCGGCGATGAAAGAGAATTACACTATTTTATGTCCGCAAATGTCGCCGCTGCAGTTCGAATTGCTGGAGGCCGCCATGCGTGACGAAGGCTACCGGCTGGAGGTGCTGCCGGACATGTCGGCGTCCGTGGTGGACGAGGGGCTGAAATATGTGCATAACGACGCCTGTTATCCCTCCGTCATCGTGGTCGGTCAGATCATGGCCGCGCTCCTGTCCGGCCGCTATGATTTGGACCGGGTGGCGGTGATCATGTCCCAGACCGGCGGCGGCTGCCGCGCGAGCAATTACGTCGGTTTTATCCGTAAGGCTCTGTGTGACGCCGGCATGGAGCATATCCCGGTCATCGCCCTCTCGGCCCAGGGCATAGAGAGCAACCCCGGTTTTCAGCTGAGCAAGGCTCTGGTGCTGCGCTGCGTCCGCGCGCTGATTTACGGGGATTTGCTCATGCGCGTCACTTACGCGACCAGACCGTATGAGAAAAAGGCCGGGGAGACGCAGGCGGCGCTGGATTTTTGGCTGGGCAGACTGAAAAGCGGCCTGTCCGCCGAGAGACAATGGTCGTATACCCGCAATATACGCCGGATTATCGCTGATTTTGACCGAATAGAGCGTACCGGCGCCGCGAAACCCAAGGTGGGCGTGGTGGGTGAAATACTCGTCAAATTCCACCCATACGCCAACAATAACATAGTCGAGGTGCTGGAAGCGGAAGGCGCCGAGGCGGTAGTGCCGGATCTGACCGATTTTTTGCTCTACAGTCTCTACGGAGCGATCTATCGGCGAAAAAAAATGGCGGGCACGCGCAAAGGGGAACTGGTGGCGCGTTATCTCATCATGCGCGTGGAATGGATGCGCCGCGTCATGCGGTCGGCGCTGAAAAAAAGCCGTCATTTCCAGCCGCCGGGCACGATTTATCACTTGGCCTCCATGACGGAAAAAGTCATGCACCTGGGGCATCAAATGGGCGAAGGCTGGTTTTTGACCGGCGAAATGCTGGAACTCATCCATAGCGGCGTGACAAATGTGGTGTGTTTGCAGCCTTTTGCCTGCCTGCCGAATCACATCACCGGCAAAGCCATGATCCGCGAATTGCGGCGGCGGCATCCTCTGGCCAATATCGTGCCGATAGATTATGATCCGGGCGCCAGTTCCGTCAACCAGTTGAACCGCGTCAAACTCATGCTGGCTCTGGCCTTTAAAAACATGAGCCGGGCGGCCGGGATGTGAGGCGGCCCTTTAGTTGATGCTTTCCTTGAGGATACAGACGGCGAAAGAGCCGTCTGTGAGCGGCAGGGCGACGGTCCCTTCCTGTTGGGGTTCATAGGCCATCGCCAGCAAAGTATTGCAGAAAGGAATGTCCCGCAGTAAACCCAAAGCGGCGCTCAAAGGCGCGCCAATCAACTGCCGGCGCGTCACGCGGAATTGTTTTTCCGCCTCCCGGTTGACGTCGATAAAACTCAGTTCGCCGGACGCGTTTTTGCCGATGATAAAGATGGCGGCCGGAAAAATGTCAAAAATATCCTGGTAAATATTTCCTGGAAAAATAGGATCTTTTTTCATTGCTCACTCCTTGATTTTATTGCTGTAAGCGAGGTAAAGGGGATGGAAAAAATTTTGGAGGCGGTTCCCTGGCACGTGCTGGCAGGTAAAGTGTTCAGCGTCTGTTTGATTTTGAGCGCGATATTTGTCTACTCGCGCGTGAGCAGGAAGTTTTTCCGGCGCTGGCTGGATAAGACGGCGAGCGGCGCGACCAGGCTGACATTTATCCGTCACGCGGCCAACGGCGCTGTTTACGTGCTCGGTCTGGCCCTCATCATTTACCAGATCGACGCCCTGCGCAGCGTGGCGGTTTCCATAGCGGCGGGCTCCGGGATCGTGGCCGTGGTTATCGGTCTGGCCTCGCAGGCGACTTTTTCCAATATGGTCAGCGGATTCTTCATCTCCATATTCCAGCCGTTCCGCATCGGCGACCGCGTGCGTTTCATGAGCGGGCCGGCGGGAATCGTGGAAGACATAACTTTGCGGCACACGGTTCTGCGCACGCTGGACAATAAACGTCTCATCGTCCCCAACAACGTTATCAACGGGGAGATCATCGAAAACTCCAGCATCAGCAGCCGCGTCTGCCAGTATTTGGATGTGGGCGTGAGTTACCGGACAAATTTGGATGAGGCGATCAGGATGCTGCGGGAAGAAGTGGCGGCCCACCCGGCTTATCTGGACGCGCACGCAGACGAGGAAAGGGAAAATGGAGCGCCGGCCGTGGACGTGCGAGTGATCGAGCTGGGCGATTCAGCGGTGAAACTGAGAGCGTGGCTTTGGAGCGAGGACGCGGCGGCGGGGTATGACATGTTCTGTGATTTGCTGAAAAGCGTGAAAGAGAGGTTTGAACGCGAGGGGGTGGAGATCCCTTTCCCGCAGCGGACGGTGCGGGTCGAGCGCGGGGAAACATTTTCGTGTTATACCACCCAATACTATGATGAAAAATAGACAGCTAATATTACAGGTTTTTCAGGATTTTTTCAAAAAATAAAAAGAAAATAAAGAAGGATATGAGTAGTATGGGGAAAATCGCGGTGTTACACGGTATCAACCTGCAGCTTCTCGGCCGGCGGGAACCGGAAATTTATGGGCGCGTCACGCTGGAGTCGATAAACAGCCGCCTGTGCCGGATGGGGCAAGAGGCGGGCGCGGAGGTTTATTGCCGGCAAACGAACCACGAGGGGGAAATGGTGGACTGGATAGCGGAACTCGGACCCCGGGATTTTCTGATTTTGAATCCGGGGGCCTGGACGCATACGCATTACAGCATCCGCGACGCGGTAAAAGGCGTGGGGACGCCGGCGCTGGAGGTGCATTTATCCAATATCGGCGCGCGGGAAAGTTTCCGCGCGCATTCCGTGGTGGCGCCGGCTTGTCTGGGGCAGATCTGCGGGCTGGGCGCCGACGGCTATTATTTGGCCATGACTTATGCCCTGAGCCGGATCAATTCTTTGGAGGCGAGCGATGGATAATTACAGGGAGCGCCGGCTGGCCCTTTTGCGGGCGCGGATGGCGGAGCGCGGCGTTGACGTTGTTTTGGCGGAATCGGCGGCCAACGTTTATTATTTGAGCGGGTTTACCGGTTCCAGGGGAGTTTTGCTCGTGACGGCGGGGGAGCGGTATCTGTTGACGGACGAGCGTTACACGGCGCAAGCGGGCGCGGAGGCTGAAGGATTTGCCGTCCGCGCCGCCGGGCTGGATATATATGGAGCTATGACGGCGGTCGTTCCGCCGGAGGCCGTGTGGGGCCTTGAGGATGAAGTGATGACGGTCGCCCGGCACGCCGCGTGGCGCCGGGCGTTTCCCAAGGCGCGGGAATGGGGTTTTTCCGCCGAATTCGCGGTCATGCGCCGCTTGAAAGACGAGGCGGAACTGGCGGTCTTGCGCCGCGGCGTCGCCGTGACAGACGACGCTTTCCGCTTTATTCTGGGCGAGATGGGGGCCGGGGTGACGGAAAGCGCTTTGGCCCGCCGGCTGGAGTATTTTTTGCGGGATCACGGCGCTTCCGGGCCGGCTTTTCCTTTTATTGTGGCTTCGGGCGCGCGGGGGGCCATGCCCCACGGAACGGCGACGGACAAACCGCTGGCGGTGGGCGATTTGACGGTGATGGATTTCGGCGGCGTTTTCGCCGGGTATCATAGTGATTTTACGCGGACCGTCTGCGTCGGCCGGGCCGAAGCGCGGCAGCGGGAAATCTACGCCGTGGTTTTGGAAGCGCAGCTGGCGGGGATCGCCGCTCTCCGGCCCGGGGTCAGCGGCAGAGAGGCGGACGCCGCCGCGCGAAATGTGATCGAGCGGGCAGGGTACGGAGCGTATTTTACCCACTCGGCCGGCCACTCTTTAGGACTGGAAATACATGAACACCCGTCCCTGAGCCCCGAGGACGGGACTTTGCTGGAGGCGGGCATGGTGGTGACGGTGGAGCCGGGAATTTATATAACCGGATACGGCGGCGTACGGATCGAAGATATGGTCCTCATAACGGCGAAGGGGGCGGAAGTGCTGACCGGCGCGCCCAAGGAGCTGATAATAGTTTAAGTTTAACTCAGGATCACAAATAAAAAGCTCAAGAGGCAGATAGCCAGAATAAGCCAGTCTATCTTCTTCGTTTTGAAAACCGCCCTGGTTCTCAGCTCCGAATAACACCTGGATTCCATAGCGTATACGATCTCATCCGCGCGGCGCAGCGTCTGCTCCAGCAGAGGAAAAACGATGAAACTCACCCGCTTCACAGGATTCTTCCTGAGCTGTACACATCGGGACTTTTGAGCGTCCCTCATTTCTGTATAACTGTCGAATATAACAGGTATCAAAACAAAGGTAAGGTTTATCATAGTGGCGACCCGCACTTCCGGTATGAAAGGAACAGGGCGCAGATACCATTCTATAACATTTTTAAATGTAAGAAGCGATGTGGTTCCCGTCATAACGCTGCAGGCCGTGATAATGAGTATCAAACGCCCGGCGAAACGAAGACCCGCAGCCACGCCTTGAATGGAAACATAGTCGACTGGAAATCCCGGAATCGGATCCCCTTTTATATTAAAAGCGTCCGCCACGAACACGATCAAGATAATCACAGCGAAAAATTTCATATCCTTTAAAAGCGCTGCAACAGGAAGCTTCGCCGCTGCCAGCGCGATAATAATCACACACAGCGGCGCGAGATAATGCTGCCACTGTGAAGCGAATCCTGCCGCAATGCTAATGATCAACATACATAGCAATTTCAACCTGCCATCCATCTTGTGCAGTATACTGTCTTTATGAATATAATGAAAAAACGTCACGCCAGCCATGTCATCCCCTCGATCCCCACCCCATTTCCGAGAGGCATTCTGATACTATAAGACCCCGCGAGGCGGATTACATCCTCCGGCCTACCATCCTCCGCCAGTTTCCCCTTGTGAATGATCGCCAGTCTGTCGGCGTGAGCCAGCGCTTTCTCCAGCTCATGTGTGACAAGTATTATCGTGTGCCCCGCATCGTGAAGCCCTATAAGCTGCCTTAGCACCTGAACGACACCGGGATAGTCCAGACCTGTGAACGGTTCATCGAACATGATAATATCCGGTTTCATCGCCAGTACGCCCGCCACGGCTAGTTTCCTTTTCTGCCCGCCAGAGAGCGTATGAGGGCTTTGCGTCGCGTGTTCGCTTAACCCGACAATCTCCAGCGACGTCGACACTATTCGCCCTACCTCTTCCGGCGGCAAATTCAGATTTTCAGGACCGAAAGCGACGTCCTCCGCCACTGTCTGCCCCACAATCTGGCTGTCAGAATTCTGGAAAATCAGTCCGATTTTCCTTCTCGCCTCCGCAATATTCTTATTTATCGGTGCGCCGTCGATAAGCACTCTCCCACTCGTAGGAACAAGTAAGCCGTTCAGATGGCGTATAAAGACAGTTTTCCCCGAACCGTTAGCCCCCGCTATTATGATGAACTCACCTTCATCGATCCGCAAGCTGATATCCTCTATAGCTTTAGTTCCGTCCGGAAAAACGTGCGTCAGATTCTGCGCTTCTAAAACCGCCATTCAGCTTTCCTCGCCGCTTGATTGACGGTTCGAAAAAGACGCCAGAGTTTGCCGAAATCGCGGCAAGAGCACCGGGCACATCGCCGCTGCTACGGCGATTTTTATGGCAATCCCCGCTATAAACGGGGTCAGCCCGGCAGCCACAGCCGCCGGCCAGCTCATATTTAATACAAACTTTAGCCATGGTACTCCAAGAGCATAAAGAAGTATATTGCCTATCGTCAATGAGATCAAAGCCGCGGCGACTGTAGGTTTCATTTTTCCCATAATAAATCCCACAGCGCCGGCGGCCAGCAAATAGCCAAACAGAAATCCGCCCGTAGGTCCGAAAATCACCGCCAGACCCGAAGTCCCACCCGCGAATACAGGCAGTCCGATAGCGCCCAACGCCAGATACAGACCGACACTGGCCAGTCCCGATCTAAAGCCGAGAAACATGCCGCTTATCATGACAAAAAAATCCGCCAGCACGATAGGAACAGGTCCTACCGGAATAGGCAGGCTTATATACCCCCCGATAATGATCAACGCGGTAAACAAGGCGCAGTAAACGGTCATGCGAAGTTCCAAACCAGTTTTAGCATTCTTAGACATTTATTCCCTCCGAGATGAGCGAAACCTCGCCCGCCAACAGGGCTTCCTCGCGCCCGTCGTCCAGCCGCACGATCAACCGGGCTTCGTCGTCTATATCCACCGCTTCCGCCGTGAAAACGCGCCCGTCGTTATAGCAGGCCAGTCGCCGTCCCAGAAGACAGGACAGGCGCCGGTATGAGGTCAGGAATTCTTTTTCTTGCAATTGGTCGCAGTACAGAAAAAGCCGGGATAAAAACTCGGCCGCCAGTTTGCCGCGGATGTCGCCGGCGGGAGCGGCGCCGGGCGCGTACAGAGACGCGGCGGCGGGCAATTCAGCCGGGAACCCGCCCGCCGGAGCCAGAGCGTTCAGGCCAAAACCCAACACGGCATAGGCGGTATAGCCGGATTCATACTCCAGGGAGCCTTCGGTCAGGATGCCTCCGACTTTCCGGTCGCGCAGAAAAATATCGTTTACCCATTTGACGCCGACATTCAGGCCGCAGATATCCCTGACGGCTTCCGCCGCCGCCGTCGCCGCCGCCGCGGTGAGATAGCGCGGCCGCGAAAACCGGAGCGATTGACGCAGCAGAACGCTGATATAGAGACCCGTGCCCTCGGGGGAGAAAAAAGAGCGCTCGCGCTGTCCCCGCCCCCGGGTCTGGGTATTGGCGACCACGACTACGCCTTCGGGGGCCCCGTCCTCCGCCATTTTTTTTAACAACTGGTTCGTTGAATCGACCGTTCCATAATAAAAAACCTGACATTTTTGCGCCGGGCCGCGCAGCCGCGCCGTGACGGCCTGCGCGGATAAGGTCCCGGCGACCAGCCGATAGCCTTTATTGGGCACGGCTTCGATCACATGGCCTTCGCGCTTCAGCTGCGCCACGCATTTCCAGACGGCGCCGCGGCTGACGCCGAACTCATCCGCCAGCGCTTCCCCCGATATATAGCTTCCGGTCGCGGTATACAGAGCCAGCAATGTTTTTTCCCGCAGTTTCACTGTTTTGCTCACCTCCTACCTAAGCATAATTGGTAAAGAGAAAAATGTCAACCATTAATTGATATATGGTTGACAATAATTCTTTTTGATTGTTCGGAGACGCAAAAAAGCCGGGAATCTGACCTTTCCGGGTCAAGACTCTCGGCCACGCGCGCTACTCCGATTTATTCAGTTAGTAATTTCTTTTGGTGCGCCCGGCAGGATTCGAACCTGCGACCTCCGGCCTCGGAAACCGTCACTCTATCCACTGAGCTACGAGCGCAAACCTTCCTTTAATAATTTACTAAATCAAATCCGCTTTGTCAAGCGGGTGCGACAAATTTAGGGCCCGTCATTCCGGGAATTCCGGGAGTCACTCCGGGGAGTTCCGGGGAGGAATTTTTTATCCATGCAACTCCCGGCATTGCCTGTACAGGAAAGCAGTCACCTCCGGGTCGGCTTCCCTGTGGCTCAGGAGGTAAAGCGCGAAGCGGAGGTTGGTGCGGATGGGGACGAAAACCACCGAATCCAGGTCGAGGTTGGTGTTTTGGCGGACGACGTTCTGGAACTGGTCCGTGTCGATACAGCAGGCCAGATTCTGGTTTACGAAGTGGTGCTTTTGGTTCAAGGTGGGCGCCATCGTCACGTCCGGCTCGCCATACCGTCGCAGTTCCGCCAAGATCTTCTCGTTGGAGACCGCGGGTCCGGTGAAAAAGATCAGGGGCACTTTCAGCAGACTGGCGAAATCGACCCGTTTTTTACCCGCGTACGGATGGTCGCGGTGGCAAAGCAGGAACGGGCGGATGACGGCGATCGTCTGGGCCTCGATCCCGGCCGGGAATTTCGCCTTGTCCTCGGCGTAAAGCAGCCCGTAAGAATGGGAGTCGCCGGCGACGGCCTCCAGCATGGTCTCTTGCCGCTCCTCTTTGAAGATCAGGCACAGGAGCGGGCGCACCCGCTTGACGGCGGCCGCCAGCGAGGAAAGAAAAGTCAGGAAAAGGTTACCCGAGGCGTAGAAAACATACTCGCCAGTCTCGGATTTGGGCAGATAGGCTCGCGCCGTCTCCCGCATTTCCTCCAAGGCCGCCAGCACTGTCTTCGCCTGACGGTAGACATACTCCCCGGCCTCCGTCATCAACACCGCCGACGGCGTGCGGTCAAAAAGCCGTATCCCCAGTTCGTCTTCCAGCTTTTTGACCGCCACGCTAAGAGCGGGCTGCGTGATGTAGAGCTTCTGGGCCGCCAAGGCAAAGGAGCGGCTGTCTGCTACCGCGATCAGATAGAATAACTGCTCTGTTTTGATCATATAAAAATCATAACACAGGCCAAATCTAAAATCAAGACAGTGAGAGCGGTCTCTGAACCGTAACGCCTGACGCGTGGATATTAGAACAAAGCTTCTATTTTCGCCGCGACCGTCTCCTCTTCCACCGGGCCGGCCAGACGGCTCCGATACTCGCCGTCGCTGAAGAACAGGATCACAGGCACGCCCTTCAGGGAAAACCGCTCCCGCAAAGTCGGAGACTGCTCCACGTCTACTTTATAAAAAGCGCAGCGGCCCTCATACTGCGGGGCCATATCCTCCAAAATCGGCGTCACGCTCTGGCAGACGTGACAGCCAGGCCGTGAAAACATCACGAGACATGCGCCGCCCTGATCGTAGATCGCTTCGTCAAAAACCGCCGAAGTCAATTCTTGCATATACGCACCTCATTCTAATAATCTAATATTTGGTAAACAGGAGCGCCTTCGCATTGAGCGGGCATCTTGAGACCGGCCAGAACCGCCGCCGTCGGGGTCACATCCACATGGCGCACGACCCGGTCAGTCAGGAGCCCCCGTTTGACGCCTTTGCCGGCGGCGCAGAATACGGAGCGGCAAGAGGTGTGGCAGGCCCCGTCGATGGTGGACAGGCAGTCGGCGTGGTCGCGGTTGTAGCCTTCGGCCACATAGTAGATGATGTCGCCGCTCTCCGGTCCGCCCATGCCGAGCAGCACCGCGTCTCGGTTGCGCAGGGCCAGGTGGCAGACCCGGTGGCCGGTCTCCGGATCCCGGAGCGCGTAGAGGTCGGTGATAATCTTCTCCTCCAGCCCGAACTTGTCGGCCGGATCCACGATGCCGTGGGGGTCGCGGCCTTTGAGATTTACATAGATGTGGTTCATCCGCTGCATGACCGCCGTTGTTTTCGACCAGTCGATGGCGTGGGTATCGTTTCCGGCTTCGTCCTTCAGCAGGGCCGTGTAGCCGAGTTCTTGGAAAATCACCGCGTTGATGGCGTTCAGGCCGCCGCCCAGATCAGTGACCTCGTACTCAGGACAGACCTGACCGTGGTCGGAGCAGATCAGGATCGTCCAGCCTTCGTCTAACAGCGGCAGGAACTCGCCGATATAGCGGTCGGCCTGCTCATACACCTCGTCAAAGAGACGGCAGATGGTCGCGGGCGCCAGTTTCCCGCCTTTTTTCATGAAGGCCACGAGCAAATGACCCTGATGGTCTACGGAATGGAAGTGGGAAAACACCATTTCATAGCCTTTGGTGCGGATCAAGTGCTTGATGGCGGCGGAGTTCCACTCCACGCTCCTGTCCCAGCTGGCGCGGCAGCAGTCAGCGATAAAACGCTCGTCAAATCCGCCGGCGATGCTGGCCGGGGGCGGATAGCCCACGTTTTCGCAAACATCCCGGTAGATTTCCCTCGGGTGCCAGAGGGCGTCGTTATGAAAATCCATCGCCGCCGAGATCCACATCCGCAGCGTTGAGCCGTCGGCCGCGATGTCCAAGACCCGCATGTTGCGATTGACTTCCAGCCGTTCTTCGCCTTTCAAAGCTTCGTCGATGATATCGGCGACATAGACGTTTTTCGGCAGCACCGCCAGAGGCGCGGTTTCCTTTTTGTTTTTAAAAACATGCACCGTGTCATAAGCCCCGGACTCGCCTTTGAGCATCTGACATGGGCGGCGGATTAGGCCCTTGGAAAAGAGGATCGTGAACTCTTTGGCGCCCGCCGGCGGCGTCGTCGCCCAGCCGGAGGCGTCCTTGATCGGCGAGTACACCACGTCCATCGGCAGTTCCGTGAAGTTTTGGTGCAATTCCTGGGGTGTGATCGTGATCGTCTTAACTATGGGGGAATGCACTCGATCGTAGAGAGAATCTACATCCGCCTCCAGCTCCATGCCCGTGATATAGCAGGGCAGCTTGCTGTCGGTGGCCGCTTTGCTGCGGAACAAAACTTCCGAAGTCTCGGCGCTGGCGATGACCAGTTTTTCGCCCTCAATCTCGCCGACCCCGATGTTCGGGCCCGTGGGCTGGGTGCCGTCCACCACGTGCAGATTCGGGTTGTCAGAGGTTGGCGGCCATGAGCTTCCCGGCCAGTGCCAAACCAAGGTCTTGCGCCCCGCTTCCGCCGCCACGTTCCAAAGAGGTTCCGCCTTACAGCGGGTCGAGTCGAAGTTGTACACCGCCTCGTCCAGTTCGCCCTTCGCGTAGTAGTCGGTGATCCCGTGGGTAGACGGATTCGCTCCCGTCGCCAGCGTCGTCCACATGGGCGGCGTCACCGTCGGCTGCCCGCCGATGAGCTCGAAGTCTTTCTGGGCCGCGCCTCGCTCCAGGAATTTTTTCAGATTCGGCATCTTCCCTTCAGACATCAATTTTGCCGTCAACCGCGGATCTAAGGCGTCAACGCCAAGAATTAAAACTTTGTCAGCCAATGCTTTCATAATATAAATCACCTCGCTATAAAATATCCTTATACAATTATACTCGATTTTTCTGATTATTCAAATAGTACTAATTTATCATTCTGTCCAGGCTGATAAATAAAATTTATCGCCTCTTTACGCCGCCCCCTCGCCGCCCCTCGCGCCGCAAAATTACATTGACAAAAGGCGAATTATGTGGTAATTTTACGTCTGAAGAAGATTCAGGATGATTGGTTCTGCCTGAGCGAATTCATCCGCAGCATTGCGCGGGAAACCTTCGGACGCGAGGGTTTCCTTTCTCTGCTAAAGCAAGGGAGGGGGAGCTTTTGAACAATATTGCCTTTTTTCTCATTCCCAAAAAAGACGTTATATACCTGAATGTCGGGGCCACGATGCGTCAGGCGGTGGAGCGCATGGAATATCACGGTTATTCCGCCGTGCCGCTGCTGGACGGCGCGGGACGCTATGTGGGCACTTTAACGGAAGGGGATCTGCTGCGCAAGCTGAAGAACACGCTGTTTTTAACTTTCAGTAATACCGACCAGATCAGAGTTGATGAGATAGAGCGTATTAAACAAAACGAGCCGGTGCGCATTGACGCGGAAATCACGGACTTGCTCTCCCGGGCCGCGACGCAGAATTTTGTCCCGGTCGTCGACGATCAGGGCATATTCATCGGCATAGTGCGGCGGCGCGAGATCATAGGTTATTTTGCCAATATTTTCCAAGAAATGAATGAACCTTCGCGGCCGGCCGCGGAATTATAGGAGGATACCTCTGAATGCTCAGAGTCGATGCCTCCGCCGGCAATTTTACCGTCAGGCTAGGCGGAGGAAGGAGGCATACCCGGGGCGGTATGGTGACTGACGTGGGCGACGCCTGACGGGAAAAGGGCGGCGGAGGCGCGACGAGTGAGCATTTAGAGGTGTCCTAAAGGAGGGAATTCACTGTGATCCAAATGAAAACGCCGCTCGTGGAAATGGACGGGGACGAGATGACCCGCGTTCTCTGGGGGAAAATAAAAGAAATTTTGCTGTCGCCGTACATCGACCTGAAAACGGAGTATTTTGACCTCGGGCTGAAACACCGGGACGAAACCGGGGATAAAGTGACGGAAGAAGCGGCCCGCGCCACTCTCCGCCTAGGCGTGGCCGTCAAATGCGCGACGATTACCCCGAATGCCGAGCGCGTGCGGGAGTACGGTTTGCGCGAAATGTGGAAAAGCCCCAACGGCACGATCCGCGCCATTCTGGACGGCACGGTGTTTCGCGCCCCCATCCTTGCCGAGGGCGTTCATCCGCTGCTGCCGAATTGGCGCAAACCGATAACCATCGCCCGTCACGCTTACGGCGATATGTACCGGGACGTGGAAACGACCGTGCCGGCCGGGGGTAAAGCCGAACTGGTGGTGACGGGGCCTGACGGGGCGGAAACGCGCCGGCTTATCCACGCGTATGACGGCGCGGGCGTGGCGCTGGGGATGCATAACACGGACGCCAGCATCGGGAGTTTCGCGCGGGCCTGCTTCCGCTTCGCGCTGGACCGGCGGCAGGATCTGTGGTTCGCCGCCAAGGATACTATTTCTAAAACCTATGATCACCGCTTCAAAGATATTTTCGCCGAGATTTACGCGGCGGAATTCGACGGGGATTTCCGCCGGGCCGGCATCGAGTATTTTTACACGCTGATCGACGACGCGGTGGCGCGGGTCATGCGCTCGGAGGGCGGTTTTATCTGGGCCTGCAAAAACTATGACGGCGATGTGATGAGCGATATGGTGGCGACGGCTTTCGGCAGTCTGGCCATGATGACCAGCGTGCTTGTTTCCCCGACCGGGGCCTATGAGTACGAGGCCGCGCACGGGACCGTCCAGCGTCATTACTACAAATATCTGCGCGGGGAAAAGACTTCGACAAATTCCGTGGCCACATTGTTTGCTTGGACGGGGGCTTTGCGCAAACGGGCGGAACTGGACGGTCTGCCGGAGCTAGGGGCTTTTGCCGGCCGGTTGGAAGAGGCCGCGCTCGGCGTAATCGCCGCCGGGATCTTGACGGGAGATCTGGCGGCCATCGCCCGGACGGCGCAAAAAACGACGGTCGACTCCGAGGCCTTTTTGCTGGCGGTGCGGGACCGGCTGGCCGCTTGACGAATAAGCCGCGGCCTGTTATGATATATGTATCGGAGATGTTGATCCTGAGCATTTAGAGATATCCAAAAAAGGAGACGGAGGTTTTCATGACTGTTTTTGGGGTTATCACACCGACCGTGGCAGTAGTGATTCTCGTAGTCGCCCTGATAATTTTTGGTCCGGGCAAGCTGCCGGATCTAGGCAAATCACTCGGCCGCGGCATCAAGGAATTCAAGGACGCCACAGGTAACGGCGACGAAAAACAGCCGCCCCAGTTGGCGCAATCGGCGCCGCCGCAGGACGCGCAGCCGACCGGAACTAAAACAGAATAGGAAGTTCCCAAGACGACGATGCGCTGGTTCAAGGCGGCTGTAGAAACATCTCCCGAAGGCGTGGAGGCGGTGACGGACTGTCTCTATGCCTTTGGGCTGTTTAACGTGGAAATAATTGATAGCGCGGAAGAGCGTCTGGCTTTTCTGTCGGCTCACCGCGGCCAGTGGGACTATTTGGCGCCGGAAACTCTGCGTCCGGCTGGGACGGAGGTTATTTTCTATACGCCGGAATCCGCTGAGGGCGAGGAACTGCTCGCCCGCGCCCGGACGGCGCTGGAGCGGCTGCCCGCCGTTTGGGCGGGATTTGATCTCGGACGCTTGCGGCTCCGGACGGAGGTCGTCTGCGACGAGGATTGGGCGGATAACTGGAAAAATTATTTTTTGCCCGCGCCGATAGGCGAGAAATTGCTGCTCTGGCCGCAGTGGCGCGGCGAAGAACCGCCGGCCGGCCGCGTGCCGCTGCGGGTGGATAACGCCGCTCTTTTTGGCACGGGGCGGCACGCCACCACGCAGCTCTGCCTGCGGGCGGCGGAAGAGCTGGTTCGCCCCGGGATGTCCGTCCTTGACCTTGGCGCCGGCAGCGGGATATTGTTTATCGCCGCGCTCCTGCTCGGCGCCGACTGGGCGGAAGCGGCGGAGATTGACCCGGCCGCCGTCAGGGCTGTGCCGGCTAACGCCGCGCTGAACGGGATCGGGCCGGAGCGCTACCGGCTGCATGTGACGGACGCGCTGCGGGACGCGGATCTGTGGACCCGTCTGCGGCGGCGGCCCTTTGATCTGGTTTTCGCCAATATTGTCCAAGACACGGTTGTCGCCTTGGCGCCGTCCGCCGCCGCTGTTTTGGCTCCCGGCGGGAAATTCATCGTTTCCGGCCTTCTGGCCGAGGGGACGGTGGAAACCGGCGCGCGGCTAAAGCAGACTTTCCCGCGCGTGGCGGCTGTCCGGGAGCAGGAAGGCTGGGCGGCGATCATAGCGCAAAAGGGCGGCGAATGACGCGCAGATTCAGACTGGCCGGCAAAGGCGATGAAATGTTCTGGCTGGAGGGCGACGAGTTCCGCCACCTGACGACCGTACTCCGGCTGGGTCCGGGCGCGCGGATCGTGGGATTTGACGAGGAGCGGGCTTATTTGGGAATTATAACCAATTTGCGGGACGGCCAGGCCTGTTGCCGCATAGAGTCGGCGCTGCCCGAGACGGGCGAGCCGGCGGCGCGCGTGTTTTTAGTCATGGGGCTGACCAAAGGCGATAAGATCGAATGGGTGATCCAGAAAGGGACCGAACTGGGGATGGCGGGATTCGTGCCGCTGGCGGCGGAGCGTTCTGTCGCGCGGCCGGACGAACGCCGGCAGGCGGCGGGGGACGAGCGGCGGCGGAAGATCGCCGCCGCCGCCGTCAAACAATGCGGGCGCGTCAGGCAGCCGGAGATATTCCCCCTGAGCGGCTGGGAGGCGCTGCCCGCCTTGCTGCCGCCGGATACGGCCTGTTTTCTCGCCTGGGAAGAAGAAAAAGAGCGGTCGTTCAAAGCGGCGCTCGCCGGCGTCGACTGGCGGCGGCCGCTGGCTGTCCTGATCGGGCCGGAGGGCGGATTCACGCGGGCGGAGGCCGAAAGAGCCGCCAAGGAGCTGGGAGCGGCGCCCGTCAGCCTGGGGACGCGGGTCTTGCGAGCGGAAACGGCGGCGCTCGCGGCTCTGACTTTGGCGCTGGCCGCGTCCGGAGATCTAGGTTAAAATGCGCGTTAAACTGCTGACCCTCGGCTGTAAGGTAAACCGGGCGGAAACGGAAGCCCTGGCCCGTCTCTTGCGCGCGGCCGGCCATGAGATCGTCAGCGCCGGCGAGCCGGAGGCTCTGATACTCAACACCTGCGCGGTGACCGGCGCCAGCGCCGGAAAATCCCGCCGCCTGACGCGCCGCCTGCGGCGGGAACACCCCTCGGCCTGCCTGATCGTCACCGGCTGCTGGACGCAATTGCGGAGCGCGGAAGCCGCGGCGCTGGGGGCGGATTTTGTGCTCGGCACCCAAGAACGCGCCGCCGCCGCAGATTGTTTGACCATCTGGGCGGCCGGCGGCGAGCGGGCGGCTCGGATGGTCCGCCCCTACGGGGATCGGGCCGAATACGAGGAATTGTCCGCGCCCGCGTCAACGGGCCGGTGCGCGCCATGCTCAAGATCCAGGACGGCTGCGGCGGCGGCTGCGCCTATTGCGCGGTGCCCGCCGCCCGCGGCCCTTCGCGCAGCCGGGCGCCGGGAGCGGCGCTGGCGGAGGCCGCGGCTTTGGTCGCCGCCGGCGCGAGGGAGATCGTCCTGACCGGGATTAACATCGGTCTCTACGGCCGGGAAAACGGAGCAGCCGCCGGCTGGGATCTAGGCCGCCTGGCCCGGGCGGTGGCGGCCGTGCCCGGATTGCTCCGCCTGCGTCTCGGCTCACTGGAGCCGCAGGACTGCACGGAAAAACTCGTCCAAACCATGTTCGATCTGTCGGTCTTTTGCCCGCATTGGCATCTGCCGCTGCAGAGCGGCGCGGACAGCGTGCTGGCGCGGATGGGGCGCGTTTACCGGACGGAGGACTACAGGCGCGCGCTGGAACTTTTGCGGGCCGCCTGGTCGGAGGTGGCCGTCACCGCCGACGTCATGGCCGGATTCCCGGGCGAAACGGAGGAAGAACACGAAACCAGCCGTCATTTTATCGCCGGTTGCGATCTGGCCGGCCTGCATGTTTTCCCGTTCTCCCGCCGGGAGGGGACCGCGGCGGCGGCCCTGCCGGATCAGCCCCGAAGTCTCAAAGACGCGCGCGTCCGGGATTTGCTCGCCGTCGGCGCGTCGGCGCGCGCCGCTTATTGCGGGCGCTATATCGGGCGGGAGGTAAAAATACTGCTGGAACAAGTGGATTTAGCAGGAAAAAGCGCGGGGCACACCGAAAATTACATAAGCGTGACGCTGCCGGCGGCCCTCAATCCGGGCGGCTGGCGTCCGGGTCTGGTGGCGGCGGAAGTGCTGCGGGAGGAATATATCACCGGCGCGAAGGAGGACGTAAACACAGATGGATGACTGTTTGTTCTGCCGCATTGTCCGAGGGGAGCTGCCCTCGGACAAAGTATTTGAAAACGAGCGCTTACTGGCGTTTCGGGATATCAACCCCATAGCGCCGGTACACATACTTGTCGTCCCGAAAAAACATCTGACGAGTCTGGCGGCGGCGGGGGATGAGGACGGCGCGCTCCTAGGCGAAATACTGCTGGTCTTGCGTGATCTGGCGGTAGAGGCCGGAGTGGACGCGTCCGGCTACAGGGTTGTGACCAATATCGGCGCGGACGGAGCGCAGCAAGTGGAGCATCTTCATTTTCATCTGCTCGGGGGGCGAAAGCTGCGCGCCCGTTTAGAGTAGTAAATCACCAGAGGAGGACAGGGAAATTGTTTGAAAACAAAAATGAATTCAAAAAAGCATACAAACAGCGTTTTATGTCACTATTGTCAAAGTCGATCGAAGAGGCGACCGCCATTGATAAATACGTGGCGCTGGCGTCGCTGATCCGGGACGAGATGAGCGTGAAATGGGTGAATACCAACAACTATTATCTCAAAAACGCCGAGCGGCAGGTTTATTATTTTTCCCTGGAATTCCTGGTAGGAAAGTTTCTGGAACTCAATCTCCAGTATCTCGGCGTGGAGCCTGTCTGCCGGGCCGGGCTGGCGGAACTGGACATATCTCTGGACGAAATAATCGCCTGCGAGCCGGACGCGGGACTGGGCAACGGCGGTCTGGGCCGGCTGGCCGCCTGTTTTCTGGACTCTCTCGCCGCCCAGGGTTATCCGGGACATGGCTGCGGGATCCGCTACAAATACGGCTTGTTCAAACAGCAGATCGTGGACGGCTACCAGGTGGAGCTGCCCGACAACTGGCTGCGCCTGAGCAATCCCTGGGAAGTGCGCAAACCGGACAAAGCCATCGTGGTTCGTTTTTACGGGCATGTGCAAACCGGTTTTGATGAAGCGGGGAACGCCCGTTTCACGCATAAGGACTATACGCCCGTTCTGGCTGTGCCGTATGATATGCCGATCCTCGGCTCCGATAACGATACGGTCAACACGCTGCGCCTGTGGAGCGCCGAGTCGGGCGACGAACAGTTTGATTTTGCCTCGTTCAGCCGCGGCGATTATATCAACGCGGTGTCCAAAAAATACGCGATCGAAGCCATATCCGAGGTTCTTTACCCAGATGATTCCAATTATTCCAACCGCATCCTGCGCCTGAAACAGCAGTACTTCTTCGTCTCGGCCGGAGTGCAGTCCATCATCCGCCATTTCAAGCTCAAACACCGGGATCTGTCCAAATTGCCCGATCTCATCGCCATCCATATCAACGACACCCATCCTTCGCTGGTCGTTCCGGAATTGATGCGCATCCTCATCGACGACGAAGGCTATGGCTGGGATGAGGCCTGGAATATGACCACCCGCATCGTGGCTTACACGAACCACACCATCATGCCGGAAGCGCTGGAAAAATGGCCGGTCGACGTTTTTCGCGAACTGATGCCGCGTATATATATGATCGTGGAGGAAATCAACCGCCGTTTCTGCCGCGAACTGATAGAGCGATACCCGGGCGACAGCTGGCGCGTGAGCGATATGGCGATCATAGCCGAAGACGTGGTCAAAATGGCCCATCTCGCCGTGGTCGGCAGTTTCAGCGTCAACGGCGTGGCGGCTGTTCACACCGAACTCCTGAAACATGTGGTCATGAAAGATTTTTACGACTATTATCCGGCCAAGTTCAACAACAAAACCAACGGCATCACCCACCGGCGCTGGCTCATAAAGTCCAATCCGGGCCTTACGGCGCTAATCACGGAGGCGATTGGCCCCGGCTGGCGGAGGGACCCGACGGAACTGAAGTTTTTGCAAAAGATGCGCGGCGACTCCGCCCTGTATGAAAAGATGGCGCGCGTCAAGCGCGAAAACAAGGAGCGTCTGGCCCGTTATATCGAAGAAAACAATCATGTGCGCGTGGATCCGGACTCGATATTTGACGCTCAGGTCAAACGCATCCACGCCTATAAGCGCCAATTGCTCAACGCCCTGCATATTCAGCATCTCTACAACCGCATCGTCGAACAGCCGGAGCTGGATATGACGCCGCGCACTTTTATCTTCGCCGGCAAGGCGGCGCCGAGTTATTATTTCGCTAAAAACGTGGTCAAATATATCAACGAACTCGCCAATCTGATCAACAATGACCGCGTGGCCCGGCGTAAGATAAGGGTCGTTTTCCTGGAAAACTACAACGTCGGGTTGGCGGAGCTGATCTTCCCGGCCAGCGACGTTTCGGAGCAGATCTCCACCGCTTCCAAAGAGGCGTCCGGGACCGGCAATATGAAATTCATGATGAACGGGGCCGTGACCATCGGCACGAACGACGGAGCGAACATCGAGATCCGGCAGCTGGTGGGAGACGATAATTTCGTGCTTTTCGGCCTCAGCGTGGACGAAGTGCTGAAAATGCAGCACGGCGGCTATAACGCCGGCGAGATCTACCGCGAGGACAGCCGGGTCCGCCAGGTGCTGGATCAGCTGGTTTACGGCGACCTTTTCCCGTCCGTGCCGCCGGAGACATTTTCTTCCATCGCGCGCGCCCTGCTGGAGTATAACGATGAATTCTTTGTGTTAAAAGATTTCGCCGAGTATGCCGCGGCCCAGCAAAAAATCGACGCCCTCTACCGGCAGAGCGCGGTATGGCACGGCATGGCCCTGGAAAACATCGCTATGTCCGGTCATTTTTCCAGCGACAACACCATCCGCCAATACGCCGGCGAGATATGGAAGATCCGCGCCTGCAAACCGGGCAGGCTATAGGTCGCGTATTTCGTTCGCGCGGCAAACAAATACGGGAAACCGGCAAACAAATACGGGAAACCACAATCAGTTCATACCCATACCCATACCCCATGGTCACAAGGTCAAACACGACAATGAATTAACCGTTATTTCGTTGTCGTGTTTGGCGTTGATGTAATGCTCTTTCCCGTCTTCCGGCACATCTTCATTAGGTATTATGAAAAATTGGATGAATTACCCTTCTGCAACCATTAAAAAAGCTGCTCCCGCGAGCAGGGCGGACACCGCAAAAATAAAAAAGATCACAGGCAAAGACAGCGGCGACTCAAGCAAAACGCCCCAAAAAACAGTCCCGAAGATTGCCCCCAGTCTTCCCGCGCCATTACACAAGCCTAAAGCGCCGGAACGTATTTCAGCGGGATAGTATTGCGAAACAAAAGCGTTCACCAGGTTTTGGTTGCCATAGGTACACGCGCCGACAATTGAAACAATAAGAAGCAACATGATATAATGATGCTGATATCCTAATGTTATAAGAGCAATTGCAGCAACTATAAAAAGTATTATTATCAAATATCTCAATTGTTTCCATTTGCTGATTATTACGGCGAAAAAAACTGTGCCCGCTAAA
The DNA here is from genome assembly GCA_031266805.1 of Gracilibacteraceae bacterium. Lineage (GTDB taxonomy): Bacteria > Bacillota > Desulfitobacteriia > Desulfitobacteriales > Syntrophobotulaceae > JAIRRL01. The sequence continues at coordinate 2,883 of JAISAH010000051.1, read as the reverse complement.
CAACCAGCATTTAAAAATATCATTGCCGTCATGCTTGCAGCAACGCTTACCCCGCTCCTGATCATGAGAACCGCAAGCCAAGTGCCAAGTCCGTACATAATCAAGAGGTTCATAAAATAGGCAAGGCAAAAAAGAGCGAAATTTTTCTTGCCGCCAATAGTAAGGATCTTTATACCGCCCCTGCGAACATTCTTCTTCATTGAGACGCCATTAGGATCGGGAAGATACTTGTAGATAAAAGGCAGAAGAAGAAGCGTTAGACCTCCTAGCCATAATACTGCCCGCCAGCCAAAATTTTCCGCTGTAACCATGCTTGCCAGAGGTCCAAGCAATCCTCCGATTTGCATGCCGCATAACACCAGAGACACCATTGCGCTCCTCAAATTCGGAGGCGCGGTATCGGCAATAAGCGCGGTTACACATGGCAGAGCTCCGCCTATCCCTATTCCGCAAATAAAGCGGCAGAGAGAAAATGTCAAAATTCCCGGCGCTAATCCGCAAAGCAAGGTGAAAAGGCTGTAAAGCAAAACGCTAAGGAACAATGCTTTTTTCTTCCCCAGACGATCAGCTATTTGCCCCAAAAACACCGAACCTGCCGCCATACCGACAAGGCTCGCGCTGCCAATCAACCCAGCCTGACTGGAGTTTAAGCTCCAATCATCTGAAAGCATGGGCAGTACCGCGCCGTAGAGAAAAAGATTATACCCTTCGCCGGTAACGATTATTAAACAAATGACAAATATTATGATGTGACGTCGTTCTAATTTCTCTTCAATCCCGTATTCAGCTTGGTCTTGTTTTGAAATATTCATATGTCCTCAATAATTTTCAGGAACTGTTGAATAAAACGGTTTTTTATTCAACAGTTCCTTACTGTTTTATTAATTAATGGATCCTAGCCTTCGTTTGCTTGGTTTTTCGGAGAAAGAGCGTCAATTATATCACAAACCAACACGAGCGCGAAACACGCGCTCCCTATCCCGACAATGACGGCAAATGGCCATACTGGTATAAGCAGCGTCGCTGACACAATTTTTTTATGAAACTGCGCTGCCGCCTGAAGGAAACCTGTAAATGAGATTGTTCCCCAAAAGAAAAAAGCAATCAGATTTGTAATCACATCCAGAATCGCTTTTACTTTTTGCGGCATAATGTCAAATATTAACTCTATGCTTATATGGCCTTTTTCTACTTGTGTGTATGCTAACGCAAGGAACACCATTACCACCATAGCGTACTCAACGATTTCGTATGAGCCGAGAATGGGCGAGTTCAAGAATTTGCGCATAATCACATCGCATACGATGAAGAACATCACGAAAATCATGGCGCCCGCGCCGACGGCATTCAACACTTTGCTCACGGAATAGACGCTTGTTTTGAATAATTTCATGGCTTCTCCTTCGTTTTTACATAAATATTGAAATTGTCAGCAACATCCTGATCTCAAAAGTCATTTGGCGTATTTATCCCGGAGCTGTATGACCGTATCATAAATAGCTTGCCCATCATGACCGGCTGCATTTAGCTCCTCAATCCATGTTTTGGTAATATCCATTGCGGTGGCTTCCCAATTTGCAAACTCTTCGGCGCTCAGTTCATTCAGCTCGATTTTTCCTTCACTCCTTAGATCCGCGTAAGTTTTGGCATCATATTCTTCCGTCATCTCACCAAAGAATATGGCTCCATTCATGCCGCCATATTCGTCAAATATATCCTTCGCCCAATCTGGCAGTCCGTTCCAGGTATCAATATTCATCCAAGTATAGTAAGTTCCGACTTGCACACCTGTTGTTAGAACATTCGTAATAAGATCAGTCAGCTTGTAACCGGGTAGCCCGTCAATGCCTATCACACAGCCTTCTGTAATCTTTTTTTCCAAGTTCTCGTAAATATCTGTAATAGGCACGGTCATTGTAATAGCGCCTAATGCTGTGAAGAACCTGTTGATTGGCCCGCCTGCAACCCTGATGCCATGTCCTTTCAAATCATCCGCTGATTCGATTTTCAAATCAACTGTGCATACAACATAAGGGGTACATGAATGCACTGATAAGAGATGGACGTTTTTCATTTCTTCTTTCGCAAAGCCATAGTTCTCATAATAATCCCAGTGCGCCTCGCTTGCCTGTACAGCACTCGTAAAACCAAGCATCGGCAAGGCGAAGGTTTCATAGGTTTTGAATATGCCGCTGTGAATGCCTCCAAAAGAGTAGGCAATGTCACAGGTTCCTGATCGCACCATATCATAGTGATCAGCGGCAGCACCAAGAGATCCGCCGCCGAATATCTGGAATGTGATCAGTCCGTCAGATGCTTCGGTGACCTGTTTTGTCCATTCGTTGATTGCAATATCAAAGCACGACCCAATGGCTTGATAATGGGCAAACGTCAATTTTATCGGTTCGCGATCAGAGCCCTGAGCAGTCCCGGAATCTTGATTTGCAGTGTTATTCGCGGCAGGCTGTTGAGCGGTGCAACTCGCTAATAACAGTAGAAATATAATAATAGTGATTATCAGGGCAGTAAAACCGTTCTTTCTTCTCATGCTTTGCCTCCTTCATTTTCGGTTTTAGTTTAAATTAAACAGAATGTGATATAACAATAGTCTCAACACAAACCGCGCCCACATTAAGCGCTATGTGGAGGATACCTTTCGCGGGCGCATATTGTGTTCATAACTGCCTCCGCAGCGGGCTCGGTTACCGATCCTTTTTAGGGAAGAGATTAATTATTCTCTCAAAAAAAGTCAGAACAAATGTTATTAGGGATTGTAACTTAATAAAGTTGACAAGTTGTTAGTGGGTATTTGGCCGAATCGTGTAATTCCATTCTCCATGAAAATCATTATTGAGAATGTTTATGGATTCGAATTGCTCGTCA
>JAISAH010000013.1 GCA_031266805.1 Gracilibacteraceae bacterium | reverse complement strand
TCTGCGCCTCGTACGGGCGCCCGGTGGGGGGGGGGCGGGGCGGCCTGCGGCACCCGCCCGGGGCGGGCGGGCCCCCGCCCGGGCGGCGGGACGGAACCGGGACCGGCCGGCTCCGGGGGACTGTCCGCCTTGCCGGCCGGACCCGCGGGCGGCGTTTCCGCCGCCGCGGCCGCCATATCCGCGAGGTCTACGCCGTTATACACCACATGGTATTTGCTCAGGTCGTCCGCCCAATCCTCTAGATGATAGTTCAGCCGGAGCTTATCGCTGACCAAGATCACCGCGGCGGCTTGCGCGAGCGTCTCCCGGACGCTGCGCGCCGCGCGGGGGCGGCCGCTCAAGGTTTGGGCGAAATCCTGGCCGTGAACGGTCACGACCAGCGGCACGCCCCATTCACGGCCAAAGGCGGCCGCCGCCGCGCCGTCGGGATGGGCGACATGAGCGTGCAGCACGTCAGGTCGCCCATACCGGCGAAGCCGCCGCAGGATAGGGGCTAGGGCCAGGCGGTAACCCAAGGGCGTCCAAGGGGAAAGGAGATTGCGCGGCAATTCCGGCGCCCGCGGGTGGTAGACCGGCATCCCCGCCTCAAGCTCCGCCGCCGGCGTGCGGGCCAGTTTCCCGTAGCGCGTGCGGGGCGGAAAGAGACGCGGCGCCCACGGCGTCGGGTGGATGAGGGTCAGATCCACGCCGGCTGCTCGCAGGGCCGCCGCTTGTTTTTGCACGAAAATTCCGCTGAGCGGCGCGCCCGGAATGGGATACAGGTGTGAAATCATAAATACCCGCATCAGCGGATGAAATTGGTGCGCGCGCGCTTCTCCGCCGCCCGCGGCGCCGAGTCCGCGGCGGCGGTCAGTGATTTGACCAGCCAGGCCATGTTGCGCCCCAACGTCCGCATGATCTGCAGCCCTTCCTCGTCCTGCCGCACTTCCGCCGGCGTGTTGCCGTGGACGGCGTTCCAATACTGGGAGGGAACGACGGGCATATTGCTGATGGTGAAATACTTGTTCAGGCGGTCAAAAGCCGACCCCGCCCCGCCCCGGCGGCAGCTGACCACCCCGCAGGCCGGCTTATAGGCCAGCTGTCCGCCGCCGGAATAGAACATCCTGTCCAGCAGAGCGCCCAGAGCCGAGTTGATACCGGCGAAATAAACCGGCGACCCCACCACCAGCCCGTCCGCCTGAGCGGCCAGCGCCAGGCAGCGGTTGACCGGATCGTCGTCAAAGGTGCAGCGGTTCAGTTTCTGTTTTTGACAGCGGCCGCAGGCCTGACAGCCGCGCAGCGGTTCGTTGCCGATATGGAAGATCTCCGTCTCGATGCCCTGGGCGGCGATCTCTCCCGCCACCTCCGTCAGCGCCGTGAATGTACAGCCGTTTTTTCTGGGACTGCCGTTGATCAGCAAAACCTTCAATGGTTTTCCCTCCCCCATTGTTTTTTGGATTCCGGCATAAAGCCGGAATGACCCGTCCCCCCCGGTCATATCTCCTGAATGATCGGCAGGATCATCGGCCGTCTTTTGGTTTTTTCATACAGATGCCGGCTCAGTTCCTCCCTGATTTGCGATTTCAGGATGGACCATTCGGGCACTCCGTTGCCCAGGCACCGCTCCGCCGTGGCGATGATCTTGTCTTTGGCCTGCACCAGCATGGATTCGGACTCGCGCACATAGACAAAACCGCGGGTGACGATATCCGGCCCGGCCACGATATCGCCGGTCAGGTGGTTGAGGGTCATGACGATGATGAACAGGCCGTCCTGAGACAGCTGCCGGCGGTCGCGCAGGACGATATTGCCCACATCGCCGACTCCGAGCCCGTCAATGAGGATGCGCCCCGCCGTCACTTTGCCGGCCAGAGCCGCGCCGTGCCGTGTGAATTCCAGCACGCTGCCGTTTTCCGCGATGAAAATGTTTTCTTTCGGAATCCCGAGCTGCTGGGCCAGCAGACCGTGTTTGACCTGCATCCGGTAGTCGCCGTGCACCGGCAGGAAATATTTGGGTTTGACCATGTTCAGCATGAGCTTCAGTTCTTCCTGATTGCCGTGACCGGAGACGTGGACCTGATTGGCGGAGCCGTGGATCACGTTGGCGCCGAGACGGAACAACTGGTCGATCGTGCGGGAGATCGATTTTTCATTCCCCGGGATCGGGTTGGCGGAAATAATCACCGTATCGCCGGCTTGAATCTCCAACCGACGATGATCGCCCGCCGCCATGCGGGTCAGCGCCGACATGGGCTCGCCCTGACTGCCGGTCGTGATGATGCAGACCTGATTATTCGGCAGTTTCACTATTTCATCCACATCGACCAGCGTTCCCGGCGGCGAAATGAGATAGCCGAGTTCGGCCGCGATTGTTGCGTAATTCAGCATGCTGCGCCCGACGATGGCCACTTTACGGTTGGTCTTAAAAGCCGAGACGATGACCTGCTGCACGCGGTGGACGTTGGAGGCGAAGCTGGCCAGAATGATCCGCTCCTTGGCGTTTTGGAAAACGGTGTCAAACATCTCGCCCACCTTGCGCTCCGTCATGGTGAACCCCGGGTTTTCCACATTGGTGCTGTCGGACAAAAGACAGAGTACGCCCTGATGTCCCAATTCGGCAAATTTTTGAATGTCCAGCACTTCGCCTATGACCGGCGTGTGGTCGAGTTTGAAATCGCCTGTGTGGACGATGGTGCCCAGAGGCGTGTGGATGGCCAATCCCACCGAATCGGGGATGCTGTGACTGACCCGGATGAAGTCGATGGTAAAAATTCCTAGTTTGATGGAATCGCCCTGTTTGACCACGGTGCCTTTGATTTTGTTGATATTGGTTTCCTTGAGTTTGGCCTGAATGAGCCCCATAGTCAGTTTTGTGGCAAAAAGCGGCGTGTTCACGTCCCGCAAGAGATAGGGCAGCGAGCCGATATGGTCCTCATGCCCGTGGGTGATGACGATGCCCAGCAAACAGTCCAAGTTGTCCAGGATATAAGCGTAATCGGGGATTACTACGTCGATCCCCAGCAAATCATCTTCGGGAAAGGCCAATCCGGCGTCAACGACGATCATCTGGTCGTCATATCTGATCACCGTCATGTTTTTCCCGACTTCTCCCAAACCACCCAAAGGAATAATTTGCAGTTTATGCTCCTTTGGCAAAATGTATTACCTCCTTAATTTTAGACATCTCTTAATTTAGAGCCTGGATCAGCCGCGCGGTTTCCCGCAGCAGTTCCTTTTCCCGCCCGTCCGGTTCAATCAGCGGCAGACGGCAGGGCCCGACGGAGTGGCCGAGGGTCTCCAGCACGAACTTGATCGGCGCGGGGTTTGCGGTGATGAATAAACCTTTGAAGATCGGGTACAATTTTTTATGCCACTCAAGCGCTTCTTCCGTGTTGCCGATGGCAAAAGCTCCGATCATGCGCTGCATTTGCAGGCCGACGACATGGGCGGCCACGCTGATCACGCCGCGGGCGCCCAGAGCCAGCATGGGCAGAGTGAGCGAATCGTCGCCGGAGTAAACGGCGAAATCCGCCGGCGTTTTTAATATGACTTCGCTCATCTGATCCATGGAACCGCTGGACTCTTTCAGCGCGGCGACATTAGGCAGGGCGCTCAGGCGGGCCGCCGTTTCTGGCAGGATGTTCACGACGCTGCGTCCCGGGATATTGTACAGAATCACCGGCAGGGGCGTGGCGGCGGCTATCGCCTGAAAATGCCGGTACAGGCCCTCCTGAGAAGGTTTGTTGTAATAAGGGGTCACGGCCATCACGCCGTCGAGCCCGATATCCTTTGCCGCCTCCGCGAGTTTGACGCTGGCGGCCGTCGAATTCGTGCCGACGTTGCCGACGACTTTGCAGGCGGTCGGCACGGACTGACGCACCACGCGGAATAATTCCACTTTTTCCGCCGCGGACAGATTGGGGGTTTCGCCGGTCGTCCCCGCCACCACGATGCCGTCCGAACCGTTCGCGGCTAAATATTTGGCCAGATCCGCCGCCCCCGCGTAGTTGACGCCGCTTTGGGCGTGAAAAGGCGTGACCATCGCCGTCAAAATACGTCCAAACATCCGAGCGCTCCTAATTAAACTGAATAAATTTGCTGTGCAGCATTTGTACGGCTTCCGTCAGACGCGGCCCCGCCACGAGCACCCAGATCGTCGTGTGCGAATCCGCGGACTGCAGGATCTCGATATCCCGTTCCGCCAGCACTTCCGCCACGTCGGCCATTACGCCGGGCGCGTCGGTGATGCCGCCGCCCACCAGAGAAATGATGGCGCAGCCGGGGAGCGTTTTGGCCGTGATGCCCATGTTTTGCAACACGTCCGCCGCCTTGCCGGCCAACTCGTCTTTTACGGTGTAGCGCACCGCGTCCAGCTGGGTGCTGATAAAATCCACGCTGATGCCCGCCAGAGCCATCGACTTGAAGATCTGGCGCACGACGCGAGGTTTATCCTTATTGCCGCTGATATCAACGGTGATCTGGGTCACTTGCGGCATATGGGCGATGCCGGTAATCAGGCGGTCGCCGATCATGTCGGCGCCGGCGGCCCGGTCTGGCTGGCTGTTGGTCACCAAAGTGCCCGGCGCGTCGGAAAACGTGCTTTTGACGCGCAGGGGAATGTTTTGCCGCATGGCGATCTCCACGGCCCGGGGATGGATCACCTTCGCCCCCTCATGCGCCAGATGGGCGATATCGTTGTAGGTGACTACGTCCAAAATGCGGGCGTCCCGCACTATGCGCGGATCAGCGGTCATGACCCCTTCCACGTCGGTGTAGATATCCACGGCTTCGGCGTTTAGCGCCACGCCGAGCGCCGCCGCCGAGGTGTCGCTGCCGCCCCGGCCGAGAGTCGTGACGCCGCCGTCTTCGCTCACCCCCTGAAAACCGGCGACGACGACGACGCAGCCCGCTTTGAGTTCCCGCAAAATTTCCTTGGGATCGACCCGCAGGATACGCGCTTCGCCATATTCCGCGTTCGTGATGATCCCCGCCTGCCCGCCCGTGAGCAGCGCCGTCCGCAGACCGTGGCTTTGCAGCGTGGCCGCCAGCACCGCGCCGGAGATCACTTCGCCGCAGCTCATGAGCAGATCCATTTCCCGCGCGGTCGTCTCCTTATTGATATCGGTAGCCAGTTTGATCAAAGTATCCGTGGCGTAGGGGTCGCCGCCGCGGCCCATGGCGGAGACCACCGCCACCACCGCGTAATTTTCGCTCACGGCGCCCAGCACCTTGGCGGCCACCTGCGCCCGGCGTTCTTCCGTGGCGACGGAGGTGCCGCCAAATTTTTGTACGAGGATTCTCAACTATTACCTCACTTCCTGCAGCAATTCCGCTATTTGTACGGCGTTCAGAGCCGCGCCCTTGCGGAGTTGATCCCCGGAGATCCACATATTCAGACCGTGCGCCGTCGTCAGATCGGCGCGGACGCGCCCGACAAAGACATCGTCCTGATCCGTGGTTTCCAAGGGCATCGGATAACGCGCCGCTTGAATGTCGTCTACCAGACGCACGCCGGGCGCGCGCTCCAACAGGGCTTTCGCTTCTGCCGGGGTTATCCGGTTTTCCGTCTCGATATTGACAGATTCGGCGTGAGAACGGAGGACCGGGACCCGCACGCAGGTGGCGGTTACGAGCAGATCCGGGCGGTGAAAGATTTTTTGCATCTCCCGCGTCATTTTCCATTCTTCTTTTGTATAATCTTCATCCTGAAACACATCGATCTGCGGAATCAGGTTAAAGGCGATCTGATAAGGGAAAACCTGGTGGGGAGAGACCGGTCCGCCCGCGGCCCAGTGGCGCAGCTGATCTTCCAGTTCGGTCATGCCGTCCCGCCCCGCCCCGGAAACCGCCTGATAAGTGGAGACCACCAAGCGGCGGATGCGCGCCGCGTCCTCGATCGGTTTGACCGCCACCGCCAGAATGATGGTGGAGCAATTCGGGTTGGCGATGATCCCGTTATGCCCTTTGATATCGGCGGCGTTGACCTCCGGCACCACCAACGGCACGTCGGGCCGCATGCGAAAAGCGCTGCTGTTATCAATGACGACCGCTCCGGCGCCGACCGCCGCCTCCGCGAAAACAGTGCTGTCCGAGCCGCCGGCGAACAGAGCGATATCCACGCCGCGAAAACTGTCCCGCGCCGTTTCCCGCACCTCGATCTCCCGGTCCCGCCAGACGACGGCCCGCCCGGCCGAACGTTTTGTCGCCAAAAGGCGCAGGTCGTCCACCGGGAAATCCCGTTGCGCCAAAATATTCAAAAATTCCTGTCCCACAGCCCCGGTGGCTCCGACAATAGCTAAGTTAGCCAAAATATCTCACTTCCGTTACTCACATTATTGTTACCCCCCATTATAATGCAAGCGGACCCCGCCGTCAAGGAAAGCCGATTGTCCGGGTGTGCGACAAGAAAATGGAGGAAAGCAAGAAGGTTGATAGAAAGGGCGCTAGCGGATACAATGGTATACACGATTGCCATTCATTTGGCAAGAGGTTTTGCCACAAAATTTTGATTTAACTTGAGCCGGTATTTAGGAAGTGTCTTCTTTTGTTCGGCCAAAAGAGATTATATCTTAAAACAGCGTCTTTTGTAAAGAGGGTGTCAAAAAGCGCGTTCCACAATGCCGATATCATCCTGCCATGTATAGAAAAGATGGCGTTTTGGGTCGTAGCTCCACCTTATGTGCGGATCGTAGCCGTTCGGGATACCGCCTGACGGAGTCGCGGGCAGGGCGACGTCCGGCGCTTTTTTGACGACCTTGCCGTCGAGCGTCATCGCAAACGCGCCGTCCCCGGTGATCGCCACGAGATACCCGCGGCTTTCGTCATAATAGAGGCGTCCGCTTACTTCCCCTTCCGCGTCAGGGACAAATACCTCGCAGTCGCATGAACGGAAGGGGCTTATCCAGCGGAAACCGTAAGCGCTTTCATCGGTGGCGTCCGCCGCGCGGAAGAACGCGAGCGATTTGTACTCATATTCAGCCGCTTCATCGTCATCCATGTTCCCCGTTTTCACAAGATCGTCCACGGCTGCGACGAAACAGTTATCGTCGATCCAGGCGCAAGGGCGATCCCAGTTGTAACCCGATCCGCAGTCCGCGGCCGCGCTCCCTCGCTCGAACTCCCGAAAAAAGTCCTCCGCTGCGAATACGCGGATCTGATCAAAAGGCGACCATACCCAGCCGTTGCTGATGAAACGGCTGCCGGACGGCGAAATATGCAGCCCGCTGTGAAAATAGTCGAGGTAGTTCCGGCTTTCATAGATGTCGCGCCCGTTTTCATCCGTGCCGGTCTTGCGCGTCCAAACCTCGCGTTCGGTCAGGTTTTTGCCGGACTCCGCCTCGAAAATATCCAGCCTGTTCCACTGCGTCTGGCAAATATACAGAACCTTGCCGCCGCGCTCCACAAAGCCAAAAGAATAGCCGGACACGTCACAGTGATAATCTTCGCGGGACAGCTCGCGCAAAGAACCTGTTTCTATGTTTACCATAGCGGCGTTCAGACCGAAACGTTCGACCGCGCAGATATAAGGATGATGAAAGTACAGTGCGATCTCATGGGGCTTTCCTTCGAGCCGCCCGTCGCCAATGCCCCGCGCCGTGTCCTCGATGCCCCGCGGCGTGCATATCGCGCGCGCGACCACTTTCGCCGCGTCCGCTAAATAAAGCGTCTTCCCGGCGTACAGCGCGTAGATCCCCGCGTCACGGTCGGAGGGGACGATTGCCCTGACTGTATTTGTAAGCGCGTGAAGCGATATTTCCCTGTCTTCGGCTTTACCCGTCTGATTCCTCCCGGCCGTCATATCCAATTCCCCCCATCGCCGGCGACTTGCGTCCTGATTATAGCATGTTTATATTTGAAGCGCTACCATTGACTGCTTTTTCACGCCGCGGGCATATTGACGAACTTCGTAAAAAAATGTATAATAGCGTTACTGGCGGCAAAGCCGCTGGTTTCAGCGCTGGAGAGGTCGCCTAGCCTGGATTAGGGCGCTCGCCTGGAAAGCGGGTAAACCGCAAGGTTTCGCGGGTTCGAATCCCGCCCTCTCCGCCAACTTTCCCAAAAACCATCTTCTATCGCGGGCAGGAGGAAACTTTTTGAACACGACGACCCTTATCAAGGCGCTGAGAGATCTGGACACGACAGCGCTCGCTTGGAAATTTGCCTTGTACAGCGCCCGCCGGGGCCGGGACGGACTGGAACTGGATTGGTACCTGTGCCAAATGCGCGACATCGCGGATCTGACGGAAAAAACCAGGGAGTTTCTGTTGCTGAAACCGGTGGCCGATAAACCCGTCGCGCCGTATTCCCCTGTTTTGTCGGACAGGGAAAACATCGCCGCTCTGGCGGAAGGCAACGAATTGGTGCGGGAACAGATCGGGGATATCATCCTGAATATCCGGAACGGTCAGGTTTACGCTCCGGAAGATTACGTCGCCGGCGCGCTGCCGAAGATCAGCGGGTATGCTTTTTACGGCGAAAAAGAACGCCCGGACGGCGCGCCGGAGCGGGCGCTTTTCATGCGGCGGGGCAATCCGTTCCTGTCGGGGGCGAGCGCGCGGCTGTGCATATCCGACCATGAAGAAATCGTTCCCTGCGACAAACCGCTCCTTAAAATTCCCCCCGCGGCGGATTTTCTCCTGCTGGGCGGCGTCTGCTATTTTCTGTCTGCCGCCATCCAAAAGGATTTTTCTCTGGAGGACAGGAATTTTGCCATCGCGGGAGAACGTCTGGCCTTGATCGCCGACGCCGGGGTAGCCGGTGATTATGAAAAACTGGAGCAGGTGGTGATGACTGCCAAAAACGCCCGAAAATTCATTGATTTTGACAAACAGATATTGGATTACATCGCCCGCCTGTCTATTCTGGACCGGGAAGAATTTCTGAGCGCCTACGGTCTGACGATCGACCAAAAGGGCCGGCTGGACACTTCCGACGCCGAACAGTGCGAATTGTTCATTGATCTGCTCTGCTGCCGCAGCTGTATCGACCCGCTGGGCCGCTTGGCGGTGGGAACTAATATTACGCCGCGGCAATAATCGCTCCCAAAAAATGTCAGAGCAGATGTTTTTCCAAGGCCACGCGCAGAGCGTCCGCGGTCGTTTCCGCGCCCAGCTTGAGATAAACCATATTGAGCAGCGATTTCACCGTATTGACGGACAAATCGAGGTGAGCGGCGCTTTCCGAACGGGAAAGCCCGTGATACATATCGGTGAGGACATCCATTTCCCTGGGCGAGAGCGATACTTCATCCCCCAGGTGATGCCGGCGCCGAAACGAGTCGGCCAGCTCCAGCTGCCGCTTGGCGTAAGTGGCGGATTTTCTGCTTATTTTTTCCAGCCAGGGGCGGGGGATCCGGGTTTTTTCGCTCTTTAAGGCGGCCGCCGTCAGTGTCCGCATATCCTTGCCCATTTCGACAAAAGGCATCTCCAGACAGCTGCCGCGCGCGGTCTCATAGGCCGACCCCAGGGCCGCCAGCGCTTCCGCCTGGTTGCGCGTCTGGTAAAGACAGGCGGCCTGGAACACCTGGCGCTCCAGTTTTCCGAACAATACGCCGTGCTCGCTTTCCCGCGCCAAAAAAGCCAGCAGATCGTAATAGCGCCCTTCGGCATAGTGTATTTTCACGCGGATCACATTGGCAAAATCCGCTAAAAACGAGGCCATGCCGCTTTCGTCCAGATCGCCGCGCAGCCATTCCGCCGCGTTCCGGCGCCGCCCGATCAGAATATAATACCAGGCAGTCACTATGTCGTAGGTGGGCCGGCGCAGGAGATATTCCTCAATGTCCAGCTGCGCCTCCAATTCCCCGAGACAGGCGAGACAGCGGCCGGCGTCGCCTCTGGCGGCGGCGAGACGCAAAAGATAGAACAGAGCCCGGTTGGCTATTTCGTACTGGCCGTGTTCGCCGGCGCTTTTTTGCGCGGCCTCCAGGCAGGGGCGCGCGTTTTTCAGATCGCCTTTATAAAAAAGCAGCTCCCCTTTGGCCAGATCGTCCAGTCCGGCCATGCAGCCGCTCATGGCGCGCACGGCGTGCGGGGCCGCCCTCTCCAGCGCGGCGATATATTCTTCCTGAGCGCCGGGCCGCGTCGTCCCCACCATGGAAGCCCACGGCCCGATGGCCATTTTGATGGACTGACCGCTGGCTTCATAGGGCGAGAGGCTGTAGTAGTGATCCGCCTGCGCCATCGACAGATCAAAATCGTAGCGGTTCGTTTCCGGTGCGCTAAAAAAACCGGCGATAGCGACCGCTTCGTATATCCCGGCCAGGACCCGGTTGTTGAACGGCGAGGGCGGTAAGGCGGAAAAACGCCGGATGTACTCCGCGCACGCCTCCAGCGAATCGCTCATGCGGCCGGCGCTTACGAGCAGCCGGATGTGCAGGACGTAATACACCACGTTTTTTTCCACTGTGCCGGGCGGCGCTCCGTCCAGCACCGCCAGAATAAAACGGGCGCTGTCCGGCGGCAGCTGCATGCTCCATTCGCGGGCGACGCTGATGACGGCGTCGTAGTCGCCCACTCTTTCGTAATAGGAGACGGCGTCTATTTTCTGCCCGTGCCCGTCGCTCCAAGCGGCCGCCAGCCGCAGTGTTTCCCGGACGTCGCTTTCGGAGAGACAGCCTTGTTTTTCCTGCAAGAACTCCTGAAACAGCTGGTGGATGTGAAACGAGTCGAGATAGGCGTCGTAGTGGATGAAAGAGATCGAGGATTCCAGCACCGCCAGGTTGCCGCCGGCCACGGCCCGCGCCAGTTCGACCGGCAATTGATTGAGCAGGGAAACTTTCAGGAGGATCGTTTTATCTTCTTCGTCAAAATTTTCAAAAATCTCCCGTTCCAGCAGGGTGAAAATCTGGCGGCGCATGGCGGGGCGGGCGTGGCCCTCATAGATCCCGGTCGTTTTCAGGGACATGGCGACCAGATTGACCGCGAAAGCCCAGCCGCCCGTGTCGAGGCAGATGTCGGCGACCAGGCGCTGAGACCGCGGCGCCTCTATTTTTTCCAGCAGGAGAGTCACTTCTTCTTCCGTAAAACAGAGATCATTCGCGGTGATATGGAAAATCGCTTCCGGCGGCGGCGCTTTTTGGCGGAAGGGAGCGCGCGTGCGGCTGAGGAAGATCATTTTGACATTCGGAAAAGCGGCGATATTGCTCGCGAGAAAATTATGCACCGAGTCGGCGCGCAAAAGGTGGAAATCGTCGAAAACCAGGATATACTGCTTCTCCGGGAAGACGGCCTCCCTGACTCTTTGCCGGAAGATCTCATTCTGGGTCGCCGTGGCCGGGAACCCGTCCTGGCGCATGGCGGCGGCGACGCGGGCGTCAAAACGGGAAAAAACGTTGGTCAGGTTTTCCCAGAACCTTAATTCGAGATTGTCGCGTTCCGACAATTGGATCCAGATGGTCAGAATAGGCCGGCGGCGCAAGTAATCATATACGGCTTGGGTTTTGCCGTAACCGGCCCCGGCCGCGACGACGAGGACCCGCCCGTCCAAGCCCTGATCTATCAAGGCGTCCAGACGCGGACGCGATAAAAGGGGCCGGCCGCCGGGAACGCTGTCGGCGCGGTCAAGGGGGATCATACTCATTAAAATCGCCTCCCAAGAATTATGTACTTAAATCAAGTAAAAAAATATTGTATTTTATGTATTTAAATTCGACAGCATTCCCGTTTTTCCTTCCAAAATTTATAAGCCGGGGGATTTTTTCAGCATAGCAAAAGCAACCAAGGCTTTACAAAATAAGTTTATCAGGATTAGCAGGCTATCGCCGGTCTTTTTTTCTAAAAGGTCTTGGTCAGGCCGTGCTGTAGCGTTTCCGCAAATTGTTGGCGGGGATCCCTAAACTCTGGCGGTATTTATTTACCGTGCGGCGTGAGATTTCAATCCCTTTTTGCCGCAGGCGGTTCATGACGTCCAGGTCGCTCAGCGGGTCGGCGGGGTCTTCTTCCGAGATGATGGCGCGGATCAGATACTTGATGCTTTTGGAGGACACGGACTCCGCCGCCGCTCCCGGCAGGCCGGAATGGAAAAAGTATTTCATTTCCAGTAAACCGCGCGGAGTTTGCATGTATTTGCCGTTCACCACCCGGCTGACGGTGGATTCGTGGATGCCGGCCACGTCGGCCACTTGGCTCATGGTCAGCGGTTTGAGATATTCGATGCCTTTATCCAAAAAATCCCTTTGCTCATCCACTATACAGGAAGCGACTTTATAAATATTCAGCCGCCGCTGCTCGATCCCGCGAATGAGACCGAGTGCCGATTCCAGCTTTTCTTCCAGATATTTGCGCGCATCCCCGTCGATTTTTTCCCGCCGGAAAAGAGTCGCGTAATTCTGATTGATGCGCAGGAGGGGAAAACCGAATTCGCGCACGGTCACGGTGTAGCCGGCGGCCTCTTTGATCAAAGTGACGTCCGGCCAGACGTTGTAATTATGGGCGTGATCATAACTCAGGCCCGGATGTGGATTAAAACAGCGGATGACGTCATAGATCTCCTGAATGGCGCCGGCCGTGGTCTTGAGGGCGGCGGCTATATGGTTCAGTTTTTTCGCCGCTATATCCTCCAGATGCTCCTCGACGACGCGCCGGGCCAATTCCGTATCCCCGCGCCAATCGGGCCGGGCGGCGGCGGTCCGCAGCTGCAGCAGCAGACATTCCTTCAGGTCGCGCGCGCCGATGCCGTCGGGATCAAAACTCTGCACGACCCGCAACATTTTTTCCACCCGCTCAGGCCGCGCCCGGGCGGCGGCGGCCAGTTCCTCCACGCCGGCTCGCAGATAGCCGTTGCGGTCGATATTTCCTATTATATGCTCTCCGATCAGGAGGTCCGCGCGCTCGCGCACTTCCAGGCAGAGCTGCAGCCGCAGATGCTCATCCAGCGTTACCCGGCGGGAAAGATATTTTTCAAAAGGATATTCTTCCCCGGGTTCGGCGTAATTGCCGCTTCCGTAAAGCTGGCCCGGTTCCTGCATCTGCTCCGCCAAGGCGTCCATGCATATGCGGGCCGGATATTCGGCTTCGCCTTCACCTTCATACTCGCTTGGCGGCCCGTCTTTTTCTTCCAGAAAAGGATTTTCATCCATGCTGCGCGTGATGTAATCACTGAGTTCCAATGTGGACATCTGCAGCACGGATATGGCTTGTTTCAGTTCCGTCGTCACATAGAGCTTTTGCTGCTGCTCCAGATGCAGCCCCTGACGCGCCTGTTTCACGCGCAGTCCCCTCCTTTTTCGCTATGCTCTGAGTGTTCAGATTATTCGGAATTATTCTCTGGTTGCTGTGACAGTTGAAAACATATCGCCGCTCTCTTTGACTATACGCATAAGTATACCAAATGCGCAAGGCAATCGCAAGCCGCATTTTTTCCCGGCGCACTAAAGCTCCTCCGCCAGCGTGCGGTAACAGTCGTCCAGATCATCCTGAGTGACGCCCAGATATCTTTGCGTGACGGCCAAAGACGAGTGGTTGTATATTTCCATGATCACCGCCGGCGATACGCCCGCTTTCCAAGCCAGATAGCCAAAAGTTTTGCGCAGGGAATGGCAGGAGACCCGAGAAGTAAAGCCGAGCGCCGCCGCCCCGTCGCGGATGATGCGGTAGGCCTGCTGACGGCTGATAGGCCTGTTGGACCACTTGCGGCTGGCGATCAGGGCGCAGCCGCGTTTGGCGGACGATTTGTGAGCGGTCAGCGCGGCGATCGCCTGTTTGTTGAGGGTGAAAACCTTGGTTTTGCGGGTTTTTTTCTCGGTGAGCGTGACGCGCTCGCGAAAACGCTTGTTTTCAAAATCATACACATCGTCCCAGGTCAAGCGGAGCAGGTCGCAAATGCGAAGGGCCGTATTCAAGCTCATGACGATGAGGACGTGGTTGCGGATTTCACCGCGCTCCAGGAAATAGGCCGCCAGTTCGCGTATCTGGTTTTTGCTGCGGATGGGCTGAGTCGTTCCCATAATCATTACCTCCAAAATTAAGTCCGGATATGTTACACTATCGTGTAACATGAGCCAAATGGCTGGTATTATGCGGGGAAATCCAGAGATTAATTATACACAGCGGAAGCGAAAAACCAAAAACTTGACACGCCCGTTTTATTTGGAGTATAATGACACTTGTTCATTAGTTTGCGGGAGAGGGGGTGTCGCCGTGAAAAGGACTTATCAGCCTAAGTCCCATCGGCATAAAAAAGTGCATGGGTTTTTGCGGAGGATGAAAAGCGCGAACGGCCGGAGCGTGTTGAGACGCCGCCGCGCTAAGGGCCGCTATAAAATAGCGGTCTGAGCCGTCGATGCTGAAAAAGGATTTGCGGCTCAATAAGGCCGGCCAGTTTAAGTTTGTTTTTCGCGCGGGCCGTAGCTGTGTTACCAGATATATGGCCGCCTATGTGGTGAAACAGGAGACGACAAAAATTGGTTTTATCGCTTCAAAAAAAACGGGTAACGCTGTGCGCCGCAACAGGGCGAAGCGCTTGATGCGCGAGGCGGCGCGCCGTCTGTTGCCGCGGGTAAAGGATAACTTTCATATGATCTTGATTGCCAGAAAGCCGATTGTCAAAGCTTCGAGGGATGAAGTGGAGCAGTCAGTTCTTTATGTGTTGCGCAAAACAGGAGTAAGGCATGAGCGGCAGTGATATCAGCCGGAATTTGCTTTTTGGGTTGATCCGTTTTTACCAAGCAGCGGTGTCGCCGCATCTGGGGCGCAGCTGCCGCTTCTATCCGACCTGCTCGGATTACGCCTTGCAAGCTATAGAGAAATACGGCTCGCTGCGGGGTTCTTTTAAGGCTTTTACGCGGATCTGCAGGTGCCACCCGTTCCACCCGGGCGGTTATGATCCTTTGCGCTAATAAGTCCTGCGTTTTCTGGAGGAGGACGTGAATGTTCAACGCGATCATTACGACGTGTTCTGAAGCGATGAGTTCGTTTATGGCGCTGCTGTTTCAGCTGGCGTCGGCGGTAGGTTTGCCTTATTACGGCATGGCCATCATTTTGTTTACGATCGTTATCAAAATACTCCTTTACCCTTTGACATGGAAACAGACAAAATCCATGCGCCGTATGGCGGAGCTTCAGCCTAAAATGCAGGAACTGCAGAAAAAATTCGCCAACGACAAGCAGAAGCTCAATCAAAAAATGATGGAACTGTACAGCACAGAGAATGTCAATCCTTATTCCGGCTGTTTGCCCATATTGGTGCAGATACCGATATTATACATTTTTTACAATACGCTGAGGACTTTTCCTTACGGAGAAGACGCGAGCGCCTGGTTTTTCGGCTATCATCTGCCCACGACTTACGGCTGGGACGACTTTGCCCACTGGCCCCTGCCTGTTCTGGTCGGCGCTTCCGTCTATGTTTCCTCTAAAATTTCCATGGCCATAAACAAGCCGCCGGAAGTGAAGACGGCCAAAGGCAAAAAACTGCCGCCGCCGCCCAATCCGGCGGAAAAGACCCAGAAGATGATGCTGACGATTATGCCGTTTTTTCTGGCCTATATCTGTTTCAGCCTGCCTTCCGGCATGAGCTTTTATTTTGTGACCATGAACTTCGTTTCCGCTTTGCAGAGTTACTACATCAACAGAAAACTGCGGCGGGAAACGGAGCAGCGGCAGGCGGCGATCGCCGCTCAGGAAGCCAGAAAGCGCGGAAAGACCGCGGAACCGCCGGAGGAGGCCGAGGCGCCGGAGCAAACTGCGGAGCCGGAGAAAACCAAAACCGTAAAACTCAAGAAAACTATGAAATTGAAAGAAAGCAAAACCCCGAGCAAGACATAGTCCGTATATGGAGGGCGTCTGTTTTATGAAAATCGCGGAAAAATCAGCCCGCACGATCGAGGACGCGGTCGCCGCTTGTTTAGCCGAATTAGGCGGCGTCAGCGCGGAAGACGTCGAGATAGAAGTGCTGGAGGAACCGGGCAAGGGTTTGTTCGGCCTGTTCGGCGGCAGGCCCGCGCGGGTGCGGGTGTCCCTGCCGGAAAACAGAGAAGAAGCGGCGCCGGACAAAAACGACGAGGACGGCGGTAAACCGGAAAAAATAAAAAGATGGCGAAAAACGGCGGAAGACGAAAGCGTTTCGCCGGAAGAAAAAGCGGCGCTGTACGCCCGCCAAGCGGAGATCGCGCGGGAGCTGCTGAGCCGTTTGCTCAAGGCTATGTCCGTGGAAGCGGACATAGAGGTTTTTTGCCGTGAAAACGGCGCGCAAATCAAAATCGCGGGAGACGACGTCGGCGTCCTGATCGGCCGGCGCGGCGAAACCATGGATGCGCTGCAGTTTTTGATCAATTTGGCCGTAGCGCGGCAAACCGACGCCCGTTCGCGGGTCTTGCTCGACGTGGGGGGATACCGGCAGCGGCGCGAAGAAACTCTGATAAATCTGGCCAAACGCATGGCGGATAAAGTCAAGCGCACCAACAGCCGCGTGACGCTGGAACCGATGATTTCCCGGGAGAGACGCGTTATCCACATGACCTTGCAGAACGATTGGAAACTGACCACCTTCAGCGAAGGCGAGGAACCGAACCGCCGCGTCGTCATCGCGCCGAAACGCGGCGGCGCGCGAGGCGAATAGACGGACCGCCATGAATGACGAGGAACGAACTATCGTGGCCCTGGCCACGCCGCCCGGCGAAGGCGCTATACATCTTATCCGCCTGAACGGCGCGGAAGCGGCGCGGATCGTAGCCGGCTGTTTTGAGCCGTTCAACCGGGAACGCTGGGAGAGCGGCGGCGGCTATACCCTCCATCCGGGCCGCTTTCGCGAGGGCGGAACGGAACTGGATCAGGTGCTCATCGGCCGGATGCCGGGGCCGGCTTCTTTTACCGGTGAGGATGTTTATGAAATAAACTGCCACGGCGGTATGCTGGCCGCCCAGCGCATCATCGCGGCTTGTCTGCGCGCCGGGGCCGCGGTCGCCGAACCGGGGGAGTTTACCTTGCGCGCTTTTTTGCGCGGCAAATTGGATCTGGTGCAAGCGGAAGCGATAAACGACCTGATCCGGGCGCGGACGGAGATGGCGGCGGATCTGGCGGTGGCGCAGCTGGGCGGCGTTTTGTCCGCGGCGGTGCTGGAGACCCGCGGGGAAATCCTGGATATGTTGGTAAACATTGAGGCGGGCATCGATTTTCCGGAGGAGGAGACCGATCCGCTGACGCGGGCGGAACTATTACACCGGCTGGCCGTCACGAAAGAACGCGCGCTGGACCTGCTGGCCGGCAGCCGCGAGGGCCGCGTGATCCGCGAGGGGCTTTCCACGGTCATCGCCGGCAGGCCGAACGTCGGCAAATCCAGTCTGCTCAACGCCCTGCTTCGAGAAGAACGGTCCATCGTCACCGACATTCCCGGCACGACGCGGGACGAGATCCGCGAATATGTGACCGTCGGCGGTATTTTGCTGCATCTGATCGACACAGCCGGTCTGCGGGCGAGCGAGGACCCGGTGGAAAAGCTGGGGATAGAGCGCACCTGGAAGGCGCTGAATCTGGCGGACGTGGTGATTTTGATGCTGGACGCCCGTGACGCGCGGCGCCATGAACTGTCGGCGGAGGAGAGGATGGTCGTGGCGGAATATGCTGGCAAAATCGTGGTTTTGCTGAATAAGACGGATATTTTACCCGAGCGCGGTGGTGAACTGCCGCCGGAACTCAGGGCGGAAGGGATCCGCGTTATTCCATTTTCTGTAAAAACAGGACTCGGTATGGATGAACTGGCGCTGGATTTGCGGGGGCGGGTGCTGGCCGGGAGCGCCAGTGTGAGCGCCGAGCCGCGTTTGGCTAACGTCAGGCAGATCAACGCTTTGGAACGTTCGCTCCGGGCGCTGGAAAAAGCGGAGGAAGCCATGCAGGCTTCCGCGCCCCTTGACCTGATCTCCATCGACATCCGGGAGGCGCTGGAGGAAATATCACAGATCACCGGGGACGCGGCGGAAGAAGAATTGCTGACGGAGATATTCTCCCGGTTTTGCGTCGGGAAATGAAGTGAACATAAACAAACCCGTCGAATATGACGCCGGGCGATATGACGTCGTCGTGATCGGCGCCGGTCACGCCGGTTGTGAGGCGGCGCTGGCGGCGGCCCGGCTCGGCTGCCGCACGGCACTGCTGGCCCTGAATTTGGGGCGGGTGGCTTTTATGCCCTGCAATCCTTCTATCGGCGGCCCGGCCAAGGGGCATCTGGTGCGGGAAATCGACGCTCTGGGCGGGGCGATGGGGCAGGCGGCGGATAAGACTTCGCTGCAGGCCCGGATGCTGAACACGGGCAAAGGCCCGGCCGTGCAGGCTCTGCGCGTTCAGTCCGACAAAGCGGCCTACAGCCGGGAAATGCGCCGTCTGCTCTTTGCGGAGCCGAATCTGCGCCTGTATCAGGGAATGGCGGAGCGGCTGCTCGCCCATGGCGGAGCGGTCGCCGGCGTGGTCACGCACACGGGAGCGCGGTTTACGGCGCCTAATGTGATCCTGACCAGCGGGACCTATCTGCGGGGGCGCGTCATCATCGGCGAGACTCTGTACGCCGGCGGCCCCGACGGGGAGCAGACGGCGCTAACTTTGGCGGACGACCTGCGCGCCTGGGGTTTTCGTCTGGGCCGTTTCAAAACGGGGACGCCGCCCCGCCTGGCCCGGCGGAGCGTGGATCTGAGCGGCTGGATCCCTCAGCGGGGCGACGCGGCGCGGCGCGGGTTTTCTTTTCTGCCGCAGCCGAGTATTTTCTGGGGCGACGATCCGGCGCGGCAGGAACTCTGCTGGCTCGGCTATACCAACGAGCGGACGCATGAACTCATCCGCGCCAATTTGCACCGGGCCCCTTTGTACACGGGCGTGGTGCGAGGCGTCGGCCCGCGTTACTGTCCGTCTATCGAGGATAAAGTGGTGCGGTTTGCCGCCCGCCCGGCCCATCAGGTTTTTTTAGAACCGGAGGGGCTCGGTAGCGAGGAACTTTACGCGGCCGGGATCTCGACCAGTTTGCCGGAAGAGATCCAGACGCGGCTCGTGCGAACCATCGCCGGCCTGGAGAAGGCGGAATTGGTCAAACCCGGTTACGCGATCGAGTATGACTATATTCTGCCGCGGCAGCTGACGCCGGGCATGGCGGTCAAAGAATGCGCCGGTCTTTTCAGCGCCGGGCAGATCAACGGGACTTCCGGTTATGAAGAAGCGGCGGCGCAGGGGCTGTTGGCCGGGATCAACGCGGCGCGGCGCGCGCGGGGTGAGGCGCCTTTTATTCCGGGGCGGGCCGACGGTTATATCGGCGTGCTGGCGGACGACATCGTCAGCAAGGAATTACTGGAGCCGTACCGCCTGCTGACTGCCCGCGCGGAATACCGGCTGCTGCTGCGCCAGGATAACGCAGACGCGCGCCTGACGCCTCTGGGACGGGAGATCGGGCTGGTGACGGACGAGCGCTGGCGCGTTTTCCAGGCGAAGATGGAGCGGAGGGAGGCGGTGCTGACTCGCTGGGAGGGGCAGCGTTTTTCGCCGCGGGATGAAAATCTGCGCGCCGTGCTGACGGCGGCGGGCACGGCCATGCCGACCGGCGGGGCCGGCGCGGCGGAACTAATCCGGCGGCCGGAGATCACGGCGAAGGAGATCACTGCTTTGATGCCGGATTTGCCGGATATGCCGGCGGACGAACTGGACGAGGCCGTCACGCTGATAAAATACGCCGGCTATATCGCCCAACAGGAGCTGAACGTGGCCAAGGCGCGAAAAAAGGAGCGCCGCCTCCTGCCCCCCGACTTGGATTACGGCAGTATCACCGGCCTGGCCCATGAAGCCCGGCAGCGGCTGCGGGAGGTTTGTCCGCGCGATCTGGGTCAGGCGGCGCGCGTCAGCGGCGTAACGCCGGCGGATATAACCGCGCTGCTCGTGCATTTGGAGCGGCGGCGCCGGGACGGATCGACGGACGGGTAAGAGCGCCGTTTATTTATCGAAAAACACCACCGGTTTTATGCTGTTTCTGTCACGTCCTCCCATTTTATCCAGGGCTTCGGGGATATGCTCCATTCCGTGAAAAACCGAGGTCACTATTTTTTCCGGCTGGAAACGCCCGTATTGGCAAAGGCTCATTAAACGTTCCAGAAACACGCCGCCGCCCCTAGTCACGCACCCTCGTATAGTCTTGTCGCCAATGCCGAAATACCAAGAATCGTTGGGAAGAACAAAGTCTTTATCGTGCATGAAAGCTGCCACATTGATGACCGTGCCGCCGGGCCGGACCATTTTTACCGCGTTGGCCAGGACACTGATTTCCGACCCGCCGCAGACGAGTACCCGATCCACGGGGCCGCCGTTTTTTGCAAAAACCTGATCGACCACGTCGCCGTCTTTGTAATTAACCAGATCCGTCGCCCCGTATTCTTTGGCGATGTCAAAGCAGATCGGCCTGGATCCGATGCCGATAACGCGGCCGGCCCCTTTGAGAATACAGGCGCAAATACCCAGAAGTCCCACGGCGCCGATTCCGTACACCACAACGCTTTGCCCGAATTCCAAATTCAGGCAGTCAACGCCCTCAAAAGCGGTGGTGGCCATGTCCGTACACATAACGGCCTACAGTACGGACTCGCCTATGCCGCTGAAGCGGCAGTCTCGTACCTGGAGGCTGGGTAGCTCGGGTCTCGTTGTCGGGGGTTCCTCACCTCCCCTTCTAGGGGAGGTGGCCACAGCGGGAGGGGCGCGCCCACCCTCTGAGGACGGAGGGGTCTCCCGTGTGGAAATAAAGTGGTCAGTTGACCATTAAATATACCGAACCCCCACCGCCCTGTCAGTGGCTGTCAGCGGGAAAATATCCTCCGCCATACACACGACGCAGCCTTCGCCGCGCTCCATGCCGGGGATTTTATCAAGCTGTTTGAACGCGCTTATATCGCTCTTGTCACAGCTGATCTGCTTTTTAATTTCAATCGGATAAAGCGCGCCGCCGCGTTTGATGAGCAGATCGATCTCATTGCCGTCTTTGTCACGGAAAAAATAAAAATTCATATTAGGCGTTACGCCGTGGGAATTTGCCCAGGACTTGATGATTTCCCCCACGACAAAGGTTTCAAACATCGCGCCCGCCATGGCGCCGTTTTGCAGGACCCGCGCGTTATCCCAGCCGAGCAGATAGCTGGCCAGCCCCGTATCCAGGAAATATATCACCGGCGTTTTGATCAGTCTTTTTAAAACATTGTTGTAATATGGCTTTAAAATATACACCACGTTTGAAGCGATCAAAACCGACAGCCATTTTTCCGCGGTCTGCCGGCTGATCCCCGCGTCTTTGGCCGCGTCGGCGAGATTAAGCAGCTGCCCCGTCCGCGCCGCCATCGCCGCCATAAATTTCTCGAACTTCAGCAAGTCGCCCACTTGCCCTAATTTTGAAACGTCACGGTCCAGATAGGTCCGGATATAGCTTGAGTAAAACCGGGACCAATCCGGGCCGCTTTCCACGATTTCCGGAAAAA
>JAISAH010000072.1 GCA_031266805.1 Gracilibacteraceae bacterium | reverse complement strand
GGGGCGGCAGAATGCCGCCCCAGACTGTCCGAAAAGGCAATAATCTTTGCAACAGGGCACAACACGGAAACACGCCCTAAATATTGCCAGGCTTGTATGTTCCCCGTCATTCCGGGCTTGTCCCGGAATCCAAAAATGATAAACAACGGACCTGGATTCTGGGACAAGCCCAGAATGACAAGATTATGATAGTTTTCGGACAGTCTGGCCCCTACGGTATAGGGATACCCTCTGAAGTGTAATCGCGCGGCAAAGCGCCCCCTGTCACAGTATGCGACGGGGGGCGCTTTGTGCTGCGCGGTTCCGGGCGTCGCCGCAATTCCGGCCAATTCTACTGCGCCGGCGCGGAAAGATATTCTCTGAGCTTCGCGGCGTTCTCTGCGGGGAGCCATTCGTCCAGCAGACGGTCATTTTCCTCCAATACCCAAACCGCGGTTTCCTCATGCGTGGATCCGGTTTCATCCAAATACGCCAGCGCTTTTGAAATCAATTGGCTGCCGGTTTCGTATTTTTCAAAAAATTCCAATAAATCGGGCGCTTTTTCGGCGAAGAAGGGATTGCTGACGGTTTTGAGCGGTTGATTGGGAAACGCGCCGTAACCGTCGTAAAAACGGTCTTGATCAAAGGGCGTGTCCTCAAGCAAAATCAGATCTAGTTTTCCCGCAATCCAAGTAGGCTCATAACAATAGCCGACCCAAGGCTCCCCCAGATTATAGGCCGACGCCAGTGACGCAAACAAGGCGGACTCGCTGCCTAGACGCACATAGTTATAATACGCGTCCAGCCCATAGGCGATGTATTTGTTATATAATATTTCATCCACCCGCCATCCTGGGATCGCTCCGTATATCCGCCCCTTCGACAGGTCCTCGTCGTCCGGAAAAACATCCGGATATTTTTTTAAATCCTCCACGGTCTTCAGTTCGGGCGCCGCCGGATCAATTCCTCGCTGGGCGTCGCCTTCGACGACGTATCGCGGGACATATACCCCCTGCATGCTGTCGGAAATCAGCACGCCCACGTCCACAATCGTTCCGGCGGCCACGTCTTCATGGTAGGTGGCGATGTTGTCGGTCCAGCACTCAATGCTCATATCCACGTCGCCGGCGATGATAGATTGCCAGTTCATCGTGGACGAGGCTGTGGACTGTTCGAAGACATACCCGTCATAAGCGTGTTCCACAACCAGTTTGGCGATTTCGTTATGCAATTTCTGACTGTCCCAGCCGTTATCCGCAACAATAATCGCCGTCACGGCTTTGTTGCCGCCGGAAGCGCATCCGGCAGCCATGACCGACAGCAGCGTCACCAGAATAATGAGTTTTTTCATCATGATCCCTCCTCGTATTCTTAAGGTAACAACTTTAATTATATATTAGAGTTGTTACTCTAACAATGGTGTCTGAAAAAATTTTTAAGCGTTACTCCGTGACAGAGTTTTTCTTTTCGGGTATACTGTAAATGAGGTGAGCCAGCCATATGGCGGAAACGCAAATCATAGAATGGAAAAAAGAATGGAAAGATGAATACCTGGAGTGGATCTGCGGCTTCGCCAATGCCCATGGCGGTAAACTCATCATCGGCATCGACGACCAAGGAAAAGCGTTTGGCGTAAAGGACAAGAACAAACTGATGAAAGATTTACCCAATACCTTCCGCCAGACGATGGGACTGGTGCTGGACGTCAACCTGAAACAGCACGACGGCAAAGATTGCATCGAAATCATCGTGCCAGCTTATCCGACCCCCATATCCTACCGGGGACGATATTACTACCGAAGCGGAGCGACTAACCAGCTTCTGACCGGCACAGAGCTTGACCTGATCATGCACCGGAAGAAAATCAGCCGCTGGGAATCCACACCTCTGCCGGGCTTGCGATTTGATGACCTGGACGACCGGCTGATTGAAGATTTCAAGAAAAAAGCCATAGAAGCCGACCGGCTGGACAAGATGGTGTTGACTGATGACAAAGAGATTTTTGCCAGACGACTGGGGCTGATTGAGAACGACTTTCTGACCAATGCCGCCGCGTTGCTGTTTACAAAAGAGCCTGACTACTATATGACCGGCGCCTATATTAAGCTTGCCTTTTTTGAGACAGACGCGGACATCATCTATCAAGACAGGATGGAAGGGTCACTCTTTGAACAGGTGGATCAAACCATCTCCACGCTCTACAAAAAATATCTGAAAGCCAAGATAAGCTACAAAGGTATCCAACGGGTGGAAAGATATCCTTATCCCATCAAAGCCAGCCGAGAAGCTATTTTGAACGCCGCCATTCATAAAGATTACAGCCGTGCCATCCCGGTACAAATCAGTGTCTATGACGGCAAACTCTATGTAGGCAATGTAGGGCAGCTGCCAATCACTTGGACGCTGGAAGATTTGCTGAATAAGCACATTTCCGACCCATACAATCCGGTTATTGCCCGCGCCTTTTATCTGGCTGGGTACATCGAACACTGGGGCCGCGGTATTGAGATGATTATGAATGCCTGCCGCGACGACGGCATTGACCCGCCAACATATAAAATTCACCCTGGCGACATTATGATTTGTTTTACAGCACCCGCTGATCGGATCATTCCTTCAGGTCAACGTGTGGAAACCGAGGTGACCGATAAGGTGACCGATAAGGTGACCGATCGAGAAATCGCTATTTTGAATTTATTAAAAGAAAATAATCGCTATACGGTTATCGAAATAGCAAAAAAACTATCTTTGAGTCGGAAAACGATCATGAAACGGCTGAAAATATTGCAAGAATCCGGTATGATTCGCCGCGTCGGCGCCAACCGTTCCGGGTATTGGGAAGTGGTGGGCGATGACGATTGAACTATTATACTCGTGTACGGAAACATATATTGCGATTGCGCGAGGATTTTTGGCACGAGGCACCGATGCTTTGCCATCCATGGCGCATCGGCACGTCGCCATCCATGGCTCCAGATGGAAGGTTGAACGCCGCGTACCCACGGTGGTGGTACGCAAGTGAAAACCTGACGCAGCATCGTGCCAAAAAGACCGTGCCAGCGGGGCATATGTTTCCGTACACGAGTATAACTGCTCACAAGCGTTCCACATGTTTGAAGCGGTTACTTTATTTCTTAGAGACGAATCTCCGGAAACAGAAGACTTTTTTTTAGAGTTCGAGGTATTAGCGGAGGGATTGAGTCATGCCCTTTACCATCGTCCGGCAGGACATAACCAAACTCAAAGCGGACGCTGTCGTCAACGCCGCCAACACCGACCTGGCGATGGGCGGCGGGGTCTGCGGAG
>JAISAH010000049.1 GCA_031266805.1 Gracilibacteraceae bacterium | reverse complement strand
GCGGCCTTTTTCGAATCGTTTTCATCTGCTCGATTCTTTTGCTCGCTTTCGCCAGCGTTTTGTGTCCAAATTGACGTGGTCCTTTGTTTGTCTTGTCTGCTGTTCAGTTTTCAATGACCGTAAGCCCTTTTTTTCGCGCTTCGAGTGCAAGCGCTTGATTATAATACCATAAGCCTATTTGCTTGTCAACACGAAAACAAAGAAAAATTGTTACAGTTCAGAGTCGGTCTCTCTCGCCGTCATTCCGGCTTTATGCCGGAATCCATTCTCCCGTCTGCCGTTTTTTGGATTCCGGGACAAGCCCGGAATGACGAGAGGGAAACACTGGATTGCTTCGCTGCGCTCGCAATGACGGCGGGGGTGTGAACGGTAATTATATGAATTTTTTGTCAAAAATCTATAACCGCATAAGACTTGTCTAAAGCGGCGATTGGTGCTATACTCGGTGTCAGGCAATATCAAAACGCAAGGGGACAGTTAAACTGGCGGGGAAAAAAGAAGAATTTCTGGCGGAGAGGGAAAGCGCGCTGACTGAAGAGGCGCGTTTGGATAAACAGCTGTCACGGTGCGGGCTTGGGCGTATCGTGTCTTTTCTTGTCGCTGTCGCCGCGGCGGCCGGCGCCGTGACCGAACGGGTCTGGCTTCTGGCGGCCCTGGCCTTGGCGGCTCTTGCCGTTTTTATTCTGCTCGTCCGCCGCAGTCAGCGCGCCAATGAACAAAAATCCCTGGCCGCCAGCCGCCGCGCCGTCGCCGAAACTCTCGTCAGCCGCATGGACGGCTCGTGGCAAAAACACGGCCCCACCGGCGCCGCCTATCTGACGGATGATTTCCCGCCGGGGCGTGATCTCGACATCTTCGGCCCCGGCTCTCTTTATCAGTATCTCTCCCTGAGCCACACTCCCTGGGGGCAGGAGGCGCTGCGCCGCCTGCTGACCGAATCCGCCAGAGCCGGCGACCCGCAAACCCTGGCCGCGGCGCGGTCGCGTCAGGAGGCTGTGCGGGAACTGCTGGACAAAAAAGACTTCGTTTTGGAGTTCGCGGCTCAAAGCCGCTTGCTGGGCGCGGGCAAAGCCTTTTCCGCTCAAAACCTGGAAGATTTTCTGGACGCCGCGCCCGGGCTTTGGCCGCGGCCGGTCGTTCTTATTTTCTGGGCGTTTCCCGCCGTCACGCTGGCGCTGCTGGCCCTCGCCGCCACCGGCTCCATCTCTTATCTGCCTTTCGGCCTCTGTTTTCTCGCGCAGCTCGCCGCGCGGCTGGTCGCCAGCAAACCGGTCGGCTTGGCCCTCTCTCCGCTCGCCGCCTTTCGCCGCGGCCTGCGCCATATCGCCCCTCTGCTCACGCTGATCGAGCGCGAGCAGTTTGACAGCGCCCATCTGCGGGAACTGCGCGCCCCTTTGCTGGCTAAAGGCGGCGCCGCCCGGGCCGTGGCGGATCTGACCGCGATCGAGGATATGGCGGCCTGGCGCTTCCAGCCTTTTGCCTATTTCCTGGTCACAGGGCTTTTAATGTGGGATTTTCACGCCGCGAACCGCCTGCTGGCCTGGAAAACTCTGCACGCCTCCGAACTGACCTCGTGGCTGGCCGCCATCGGTGAAATGGAAGCGCTGCTGAGCCTCGCCACCGTCGGTTTTGCCCAAAACATCCATTGCTTCCCGGAAATCTCCGCGGCGGAAAATCCGCGTCTTTATATGGAGGAATTGTCTCATCCTCTGCTGGACCCGGACACCGCCGTGCCGAACAGCCTGACGCTCATTGACGGCGTCTGCGTCGTCACCGGTTCCAATATGTCGGGAAAAACGACGTTCCTGCGCAGCATCGGTCTGGCCCTTGTGCTGACTTACGCCGGCGCTCCCGTCTGCGCCCGCGGGTTTTCCGCCACGGGGCTCCGCCTTTTTTCCTCACTTCGCGTCTCGGACAATGTGAATCAGGGCATCTCGACTTTTTACGCCGAAATACTGCGCATCCGCGCCATGGCGGAATACAGCGCCCGTCAGGCCCCCATGCTGGCACTGATCGACGAGATCTACAAAGGGACGAATACAGCCGACCGCGTTATCGGCGCGGAGGCCACTTTGCGAAAAATGTCCGCCCCCTGGATCATCTGCGTCGTCTCCACCCATGATTTTGAGCTGTGCGATCTGGAAAACGACGAGGAGGTCAAGGCGCGGAATTACCATTTCGCGGAGAGTTACGCCGGCGACGAGCTGCTTTTTGACTATAAACTGCGGCCCGGCCGCTGCCAGACTACAAACGCCCGCCATATCCTGCGCATGGCCGGCTTGCTCTAAATCACTTCCGCGGCCAGCAGCCGCTTAAGGTCGTCCTCCGCCGGGGTGATGAAAAGCGACCAGTTCTGTTCGTAAACGACCATGCCCGGACGCGCGCCGCCCGGTTTTTTTATCTGGCGCACATGGGTATAATCGACAGGCACATGGGAGGAACCGCGCGCTTGGCTGAAATACACGGCCAGAGCCGCTCCGTCCAGCAAAGTCCGGTCGTCCGGAAACTCCTGCCCTTCCGCCAGCGGAATGACGACGTGTGAACCGGGGATCCCTTTGACATGCAGCCACATATCGCGCGGCTGCGCCTGTTTCCAGGTCATGCGGTCGTTTTGCTTGTTGTTGCGCCCGACGATGATGGCGTTCCCCGTGGCGGAGAGATAAGTGTGCGGGCGGGTGGCCGGCTCTGTTTTCTTCGCCCGCTTGGCCGGTTTCGCCGCCGCTGTGCCGGGACGGTTGGCGCCCTTAGCGGTTTTGCCGCGTTCGGCGGCCTGTTTGCCGGCGATAAAACCCTGATCCGTCAATTCCAGGTACACTTCCCGCAGTTCCTCGGGGGTCGCGGCCTGATCGACGGAGAGCTGCAGCGTTTGCAAATAATCTATCTCCGTCAGCACGTTTTCCAAGAGAGGCCGGTTGGTGTTCAGAGCGGAACGGGCCTTGCCGTATTGGCGAAAATAGCGCTGCGCGTTCTGAGCGCCGCTCAGTCTGGGGTCAAGGGCGATCGCCCGCTCCGGCGCGCCCGGTTCGTTGTAGTCCGCCAAAACCGCTTCCGCCGCCCCCGGGGTCAGCAGATGGATATAGGCGGTCAGCAATTCGCCCCATCGGCGGCTGATCAGATTTTCCTCCGCCCGGGCCAGGCTTTTCTCGTAAATATCCCTTTTACGCAAAAGCTTCTCCATTTGATCGCGCGCCGCTTTGCGCAAGGAACCGCGCGTCGCTTCCATATTGCGGAATCGCTCCCGCTCAAGATAATACGTTTCCAGAGCGGCGTTCAGCGAAGGCTGCCTGACGGCGGATAGGGACGCGTACTGCGCATAGGGAGCGAAGGAAAAAGCCAGCGGCAGAGGCGATCCCGCTTTTTCATAGTAAACACAGGCCTCCGCCGCCGGCGGTTCGGCGGCGAAAAAATTCTCATACTCTCTGTGCAGGCGGCGGTAATCCACCAGCCCCAGGCTGTCCGCCGCGGCGTCCGCGTCCAGTCCGGCCCGCAGGCATATTTCCCGCGCCAGTTCCGGGCTGACGCCGCAAAACTCTTGGAGCAGGGCCTCCCGAACCAGGCGGTCCGCGCCGCCCGCCAGAACGCGCTCGGCGAATGATTCCGCGTTCAGGGCGCCGTCCGCCTTATCCTGAGCCGGAGGAAAAATATAGGGACGGCCCGGTAAAACCTCGCGGTAATGACTGACCAAATGGGTGTAGCGCCGCAATCCGTCCAGGATCAGACCGCTTTGGCTGTCGACCAGAATCAAATTGCTATGTTTTCCCATTATTTCCAAATAAAGGGTGTAGGGGTGCAAATCACCTCGTTCGTCATAGTTTTCCAGGCTGAGAATGGCCACGCGCTCCCAGTTTTGCCCCTGCCGCAAATCGGTGATCCGCGCCCCCTCAAGATATTTGCGCAATATCATGCAAAACATCGGCGCCGGCTGCGGGTTCTTTTTTGCCTGTTCCGTCAAATGCAGCCGTGCGGCCGCTGCGCCCGCGCCCGCGTTCAGGAGCAGGCGGCAGGAACAGCCGGGCCCGCGCAAATGCAGGCGCGCTTCGTCTTTTTCCGGCTGCGTCACTTTATCAACGCGCAGACCGAGTAGCAGGGGACGCAGTTCCGCGATGAGGACACGTAAAGTAACGCTGTCAAAGGCCATGTTTATCCAATTCCTGAAAAAAATAAGCTATCAGCTTTTCATAACTATCCTGCGCCGACCGGCAAGTTTCCGTCAGGAAGCCTTTTTCCGCCCGAAACTCCCTTAGGCCCCGGTAGTAGAACTGCTTGTGCCGATGGTCGATGATAAACGGCATGATCTTATTTTTCAGACATTCTTTGAACATGATGATACGCCCGACCCGCCCGTTGCCGTCTTGAAAAGGGTGTATGGTTTCAAAGCGGTGGTGGAAATCTATGATATCGTTAAAAGAAGCCGGGACTTTATCTGAATACTCCAAGATGAGTTGCCTCATCTCCTGAGCCACCTTGCCGGGGCGCGCCGTCACCGTATCGCCAACCATATTTGGTTTTGCTTTGTAGTCCCCGACCCGGAACCAATTGATCCGTTCCTGAGAAGTGCCGCGTTTAAGCAAACGGTGGAATTCCTTGATCATATCTTCAGAAAGCTCACTGCCGGCGTTCTCCAGCATATAGTCGAAACAGGCGAAATGATTGACCGTTTCGATGATGTCGTCCACATTGGCCGTTTCCCCAGCCTCCACGCCTATGGTATTGGTTTCAAAGATATACCGCGTCTGTTCTTCCGACAGTTTGCCGCCCTCGATCCGGTTGGAGTTAAATGCCAGCTTGATCTGCGTTTGATGATACAGCCCACCCTTTAAACGCAATTCCTTTTCTTCACGCAGCATCGCAAGGATTCTATTCGTCGTTCTGTTTTTTTCAACATTTTGCAAGTTGTTGTTCGCGTCAAATATGTTTATTTCTATCAAAGCTGCTGTCGCCTCGCTCATATTTTGTTCTCGTGCTAAAAGTATACTATTTGAAGCGAAGTATGTCAATGTTTTTCTGATATGTCAATCCGGAATCAATCCAGCGGGGGGAGCTTGATTTGCCGCCAAAAATTTGCGGGCGCGGTACTTGACAGTAGGTTAAACGCGTAT
Source organism: Gracilibacteraceae bacterium (assembly GCA_031266805.1). Taxonomy (GTDB): domain Bacteria; phylum Bacillota; class Desulfitobacteriia; order Desulfitobacteriales; family Syntrophobotulaceae; genus JAIRRL01. The sequence goes on along the minus strand of JAISAH010000049.1, from coordinate 10,156 downwards.
TATACTAAACGAGGAACCAACAGGAAACATACTGACTTACTAAGTTTTGAGTTGAGGGGTGATCCGATGAATGTATACGCCGATAACGCGGCTACCACAGTTGTGAGCCAAACCGCTCTGCAAGCTATGCTGCCGTGTTTCACCGAACAATACGGCAATCCGTCCAGCGTCCACGAAACCGGACGCAAGGCGGCTCAGGCCCTGGACGCCGCTCGCGCCCGCATAGCGGAACTCCTGCGCGCCGAAGCCAAGGAAATTTATTTCACCTCAGGCGGAACGGAAGCGGATAACTGGGCGGTACAAATAGCGCTGGCTAGCGGCGCGAAAAAAAATAAACGCCACATCGTTTCCACCGCTTTCGAACATCACGCGATATTGCATACGCTGAAAAAGGCGGAAAAAAACGGCGCGGAAGTGACTTTGCTCGATGTTCATACCGACGGCCTCGCGCGCGTGGAGGAAGTCGCCGCCGCTATCCGCGAGGATACGGCCTTGGTGACGGTCATGTACGCCAACAATGAAATCGGCACGCTGCAGCCGATCGCGGAGATAGGGAAGCTGTGCCGGGAAAAAGGCGTGCCGTTCCACACGGACGCCGTGCAGGCGATGGGACACGTGCCCGTCGACGTGGCCGCCCAAAATATTGATATGCTTTCATTGACGGCGCATAAATTCCATGGGCCGAAAGGCGCCGGCTTGCTATATTGCCGCGGCGGGATCCCTGTGCCGGTCTTCATGGAAGGCGGCGCCCAGGAGCGCGGCAAACGCGGCGGCACGGAAAACGTGCCGGCTATCGTGGGCATGGCCGCGGCGCTGGAGGAGGCCTGCCGGAATATGGACGAGGATAATCTCAGGGTTTCCCGGCTGCGCGACAAACTGATCGACGCCGTGAGTTCCATTCCCCTCAGCCGCCTGAACGGCGATCGCCGGCGCCGTTTGCCGGGTATCGCTAATTTTGTCTTCGAGGGCATCGAGGGGGAAGGGCTGCTCCTTTTGCTCGACATGGCCGGCATCAGCGCTTCGTCGGGCTCGGCCTGCACGTCGGGTTCCCTTGACCCCAGCCATGTGCTGCTGGCCATCGGGCTGCCGCATGAAGTGGCGCACGGCTCTCTGCGTCTTTCGCTGAGCGCTTTGAACACAGAAGAAGAAGTGGATTATATCATTAAAACATTGCCCCCGATCGTGGAGCGGCTGCGCGGCATGTCGCCTGTTTGGGAGCGGATAAAGAAAGGCGCGTGAAAATTATGGCATACAGCAGCGCGGTTATGGATCATTTCGCGAATCCGCGTAACGTCGGTAAGATCGACGACGCCGACGGCATAGGCGAGGTCGGCAACGCCAAATGCGGCGATATAATGAAGATTTACCTGAAAATCGACGACAATAAGATCCAAGACGTCAAATTCAACACTTTCGGCTGCGGTGCGGCTATCGCGACCAGTTCCATGGCGACGGAGCTGATCAAGGGCAAAACCGTGGAAGACGCGCTGAGTTTGACCAACAAAGCGGTGATCGAAGCCCTGGACGGCCTGCCGCCCCAAAAGATCCACTGTTCCGTGCTGGCGGAAGAAGCGGTGAAAGCGGCTATCGTTGATTATTATCAAAAAAACGGCCTTGAGGCGCCGGAAGGCGTCAAACAATGTACGTCCTGCTGCGGAGATTGCACTATGCACTGAACCCAGTCGGCCCCATGAAAAAAACCGGCGTATAGCGCGCCGGTTCCAGGGGGCTGATATCTAAGATCAAAAACCCCGCAATAATGAGTGACAGTGTGGTTTACAACTGACGAGGCCTGGCTTCGTTCACCGTTAATGCCCGGCCGTTATAGTCCTTGCCGTTCAATTCTCCGGCTAAACGTTCCGCTTCGTCGTCTTCTACCTCAACGAAACCGAAACCTCTTGAGCGGCCGGTCTCTCTGTCTGTGATGATCCTGCTGCTCACCACATTGCCGTACTGACCAAAAAACTCGGCCAGTTCCTCCGGAGTCGCACTCCAGGGAAGGTTCCCCACGTACAGGGTTTTTGCCATCAACCTTTCACCTCAATAAAAAAATAGTATGTCTGGAATTAACATATTATATTATAAATTGGGACGCAAGTCAAATCAATTTGAAAATTTTTGCAAAACCAACAATTTCCAGACATCCGCTTGTTGTTCTCGGCATCGTCATTGCGAGCAGGTACGAGGCTGCCGCTTCAGCGGCATAGTTGAGACCGCAGCGTGGCTTAGAGCGCCCTGCGCCGCAGAGGCGCTTAGGCGGTCTTACAACCCGCGTTTATGTCGCAGGCGGAATACGCCGAGGTTTTCACTCCGCCCAATTCAGCAGGCTTCTTGCCAGCATGTAAACTGTTGTGCAGGATTCAAAGGCGGATGGCCTGAAAGGAACTGTGGCGGCAACATGGCGCTCATATCCCAACCGTGAATTCACGATAGCCGTTTTTACCTTTTCCTCTGTCAAGAGCGCGCTGCAAACCTTCGTGACGGTGTCCCGGCTCTTGTCATACGGAAAGACAAACAATTTGCCTAATTCCTCTTTATATTTGTTCCGATGCAGGGGGGATTTCAACAGTCGGAAATGATTGATGAACCACACCTCAAACGCCTGATTAGAAAAAGCGGTGCCGATTTTATGCCGCCCGGCATGGGCAATGGCGTCGTCAAAATCTGTGAAATCATCTTTATCGAACACGCACCAGATCGCGTTATAGTCCCTTTTTCTCTGCCGCGCCCTAATGGCATACTCTACAACCTGCAATGGGTTTTTTGCCTCAACCGCCGTGATAACGCTGATATTCCCAAGTGATGGCCTGAATACCTGTTTGAAAAGATCAAAATATATCTGCTCGGTTTGCCCGCCGCAGACGACAAGCACTTCCTCTTTTGCTTGACGGAACGGGGCTTTGCGGCGATATCGGCTCTCACTCAAGGCTATCACCTCGGCTCAAATCGGGGATGGCGCCGTAAACGCCCAATAGATACCGCTTGAGTATATCGCTGTTCTTGCGTACATCCTTGAAATCACTCAAGGCGTAAAGACTACTGACGCCATGTTCGTCCTTGTCCACAAACCATATCTGATCGCGCCGGATATCCTCGTCCAGCAGCAAAACATCGTGGGTGGCGCATATAAGCTGAGCGTTTAGCGGGTTTCTATCGATAGAATTGATAAGCGCGATCAGATGTCGCACCAACGCGGGATGCAGATGAATATCCATCTCATCTATCACGATCACCGCCGATTCGGCCAAGGCCTTGGAAAAAGCGTCCGACAGATCAAGCATTCGCTTGGTTCCGTCCGAGGAGTAATCCGCGAAAGGTACGTCTATGATTCGCTCTGCATTCCAATTCTCGTTGTATAGCTTGTGAGAGCTGAACAGGATTCCGCCGGATTGCCGCTTCATTTCCAGTATATCACTGTCGGCTTTCCGCACAAAGGCCCGGGTGAAATCGCTGATTGACTTAGGAGGCTCAACCGTATTGCCATTCAGTCCGAAAAGAATCAGCTTCCGGGAAATCCAATCCACAATTTTAATAGCCAGCGAATTATTCGCGTAGGCGGCCCATGACAGGAACAGCACATCGCCGCGCACATTCTTCCTAAGCGGCTCTACATCGGCCATGTCCGGGGTCAGGCGGATGCCGGCAAACTCCGGCGCCGTTCGCTCGAACACCAATGTCCGTCTGCGGGCTTTTTTGTACAAATACTCACGGCTGATCTGTCTGGCCAGAATATCAAAACCATAGTCATAGACGACGCCGTCCAACAGAAATGAGATCTCAAATCTGGACGGCAGTTTCCCCGTGTTTTCTCGAAAGGTAAAGGGCTGACAGGTCTTAATATGCTCCGTCTGCACGTCAATGGAGGATACGATCATCTTTTTCATATAATATAGGGCATGGATCAGGTTGGACTTGCCGCCGGCGTTCGCGCCGTAAATCAGGACGCTTTTCAGCAAATCGTTATGCTCCGCGGGTATGACGTTGAACCCTCTGTGTTCTTTATCGCCGGTCGCGATCATGCTGAAGGAGGCTTCTCCCAGAAAAGACCGGAAATTCTCGACTGTAAATCCAATCAACATACTTCAATCACCTCACTGCCCTATTGTATATCTTGTTCGGCGAAATTGCAACAGAAATGCAAAATGGGGGTGTAGCTAAAGAATGTTGGTTATTGGTCGTCACAGTTCAGGGACGGGCCGTTTCTTCTCGCCGTCATTCCGGGCTTGTCTCGAGCTCGTCCCGGAATCCATTTTATATGGACAAAGTTCACGGCTCATGCTATTATATCAATACTGTTTTAATTGAAAGAAGGTGTTTCGTATGGTCATGTCCGATGAGATCCTGAAAATCAGGGACGCTATCGTAGACGCGGTTCCCGCTGAAAAGATCTATCTCTTTGGCTCTTACGCCTACGGGACGCCGGATGAGAACAGCGACTACGACTTATATGTGGTCATCCCGGATGGAAGTATGCGCCCGGTCGAGGCAATACAAAGCATTTACCGTTCTATGCGCGGCACCAAAAGAAAGCCTTTGGATATACTGGCTGGCACGATGGAGACTTTCGAGCGCCGCTCCAAGCAACTGACGTTGGAGCGCGCCATTGCGGAGGAGGGGGTGGTGCTGTATGCCAAATCCTGAAGCGCTTGAATGGTATCGCTTTGCGCGGATGGATCTCACGGCGGCGAACACGTTGAACGAACACGCACGTCCGAAACCGCTTGAAATCATCTGTTACCACGCGCAGCAGTGCGCCGAAAAAATGCTGAAAGGCTTTTTAGTCGCAAACAGTGTTGAGCCACCCAAAAAGCATGATTTGCCGCTCCTTTGCGACATGTGCATGGAAACGAACGGTCGTTTCAGTGAACTAAGCGACATATGCGATTTTCTGACGGTGTTTGGTGTGCAACCCCGTTATCCAAACGACCTCGAGGTGCTGGATGAGGATGTGAGAAGGGCGTTGTGCGATGCTCAAGCAGTAATGGATTTTTTTCAGGAAATATAATATCGTAACCGAGCCTGAAAGCGCGGAATCTTGACAAAAACTCTCAGCACTATTTTAAGACCGGCAATGCCTTGGACGACGCGCCGGCGCATGTTGTAAAGCCCTACCATGCCCCCGCCGAATGACGGGAGCGGTTTTTATATGGACAAAATTTAAGAGAAATTCCTCCGCTGCAAAAGATGGAAGACCGCTACCTGGGTGAAATGTACACGGTAAGAGAAGAAGGTTTTAACATTGCTATTTTGCGTACAATGCAACATTATGTGTTGCAAAGGAGACATGTGTTATGTCAACAACAAATATTAACATTCGCACAGACAGCGAGACCAAAGCGCGCGCGCAACAGATTTTTTCTACGCTTGGATTGGATATGACTACAGCCGTCAACTTATTTTTACGCCAAACGGTGCGCATGAACGACATCCCATTTGTCCTGTCCACAAAGACAAGTCGCCCGAACTCCGACAATAAGCTCCCTTTCGGACGCGGCTGCATGAAAGGAACAATACAAATTGCTGAAGATTTTGATGCGCCGCTGGAGGATTTCAAGGAGTATATGGAATGAAATATTTACTTGATACCCACGTCCTGCTTTGGTATTTTGAGGATTCGCCCAAACTGCCGGAATCCGTTGCGGCAATCATCGAATTTGAAGGCGGGATGATTGAAATTACGCTTCTTGACCTGTCAGGCGGCGGAGCGTCGAGGACGCCGCTCCCTACAAGAGCTCGTGGAAGGGAATGGAGTCCGGCATAAAGCCGGAATGACGGCGGGATCCGCCTCTGAATCGTACATTGGATGCCTGACAAAATTTTTCCGGAAAGAGAAACTTTCAGGCAAATCACAATGTCTAATACATATCAGACAAAAACCTCCTGCATAACCCAAACTTGGGGGATCCGAAGCAGGGGCCGGCGAATTCGCAGCCGGCGGGCTTCTTCCCGATAGAGGCAGTCTGAGAGACTGGCGCCTCCCCGGATATCCGGCAGGGGGGACGCCCCCGCTGAGGGCGCTGTCGCTTGGATGTTGCGCAATGTCTAAGAGAAAATACGGCTGTAGGGAGGTGAGACGACCGGGCGCTGTCCGGCAAAAAAGACCCGTGTTACCGGCACAACAGGCAACCGACACTGAATGTAAGAGAGGAGATCCCCCAACATGAACAGAACCAAAAGTATTGCGATCCTAGCTGTAATAGCGATGCTGCTGATGGCAGTACCGGCACAGCTTTTCGCAATCTCCGCCACGCCTGACAGCCTCCGCCTCGCCGGCGCTGACCGCGTGGGCACGGCGCTGGAAAGCTCCGTGGGCTGGACGTCAGCCGACAATGTTATCATCGCTCCGGCTGACCAGGTGAACCTGGTGGACTCTCTGTCCGCGGCCCCTCTGGCCGGGCAGGAAAAAGCGCCCATTCTGCTGACCTTCAAGAACAGCCTTGATTCGGCCGTCAGAGACCGGATCGTCGAGCTGAACGCGAAGAAAGCCTTCGTTATCGGCGCTGTGACGGACCCGGTAGTCGAGCAGCTCCGGACCATTACCGGCCTGGAAGTGGAAGTGTTGCGCGGCGCGAACCGCTGGGCGACGTCTGATCTGATCAACGCTAAACTCGTCGGCGCGGTCGGCACGTTTGTCGTTGGTTACAACGCGATCCCCGACGCTCTGTCGGCGGCCTCCTTCGCCGCGGCCAACAATTACCAGATCGTCCTGACGGACGCCAGCGGCAATGTTGACCCCGCGAAACTGAAGGGCACAACTTACCTCATCGGCGGCACCGGCGTCGTCAATGACATTGACGGCGTGAGCGCGACCCGTCTGGGCGGCGCTGACCGCTATGCCACGAACTCCCGCGTCGTTGAAGCTTTGGCCTATGACTTTAATAAAGTCTATGTGGCTAACGGCGTATCCCTCGTCGACGCTCTGGCGGCTTCTTCGCTGGCGGCGCTGACCCGTTCCCCGATTTTCCTCACCAACGGTTCCTCGATCCCGGCTCTGACCAACGCCTCCATCACGGATAAAGTCACCTCCGCCACGGCCTACGTCGCTCTGGGCGGCTCGGGCGCGGTCTCCGAGGGCGTGATGGACAGCATCGGCGGCTCCACCGGTCCTATCGTGGTCAACACGGTGCAGGGCGTGGAAGAGAGCTTTAATGTGCGGTCCGAGAACCAGTACCTCGGTATTCGCATCAACAACACCCAAAAAGTGACTGCGGCCCAGTTGGACGCGGCCGGCTATGATGTGTTGTTTACGGCAGAGTATAACGTTTTTGACAATTCTACCGATTCCGATACTGGCGAACTTAAACAGGGTGAAATTCAGATTGTCTATGACAGCGGTGAAGATACCTTCGACTATACGATCAGCATCAACAAAAAGTCTGAAGTCATTGCCGAATCTGACGCCGTGGACGTGACCTTGTATGATGGGCGCACGACGGCTGCCAGCGGCATCGCCAGCTATCGTCTCGACCTGATTGAGGATAGCCAGCCTGTATTGAGCCAAGGTCTCAAGAGCAACACGTTGATCGTCGGTGAAAGCGCCGGTTTCTGGAGTGTCAAGGCTAAGACAATCGCCGGTGGCACTGATGTAGACATCACGAACAGTATTAAACTCAGCTCTTCCGACCCATGGGTGGTGGATGTCAACGATGAAAATGGTAATTTTTTCAATGTTGATGCAAATTCAAATGGAACTATAGATGCTGTAGATGCTGATGGAAAAGCGCTTAGCCCAGATCGTGCTTACACGAAGTGGCTCAACGCTGTTGGCATTGGCAAAGCCACGATTACGATCACATCCGGCACTGTAACTGAGTCGTTCACGATTACCGTGCGCGACCCCGGTGATGACGACGGACGTGTCGCCTCCAAGGCTACAGTCGAGAGCAATACCTTGAAAATAGCTGCTGCTGACCAATCCACTGCCGCTAGACCTCCTGGTTATGACTTTACTACAGTAAAGATTACTGACCAGTACGGCGATCCTTTCGCACAGTGGGATCAAGTATTCTTCGACAAGCCCAATAATACCAATCCAACTGCACTTGACCATGTCGGCCAAACTTTCCCTGTTGTGAAATCAGGCTCTAATGGCGGCTTGGTGGTGACTGCAGAGGTTATAGGTCTAAATGCTAAAGGCGAGGCTATTATTAAAGTTTTAGCTGACCAACTAAGAACTTCAACAGAATACCTCAATTTCTATGGACTCAAGTGGGAAAATGCCTCCACATACCGCGAACTGGGCAAGATCAAACTGGATGTGGGATCGTACGGAGCATTTGACCCGACTAAATCCAAGTTTGTGGCGGCTGACGCTGATGCGCTGGACTTCACGGTAGACCAGAACGCCTTTGAGACGGCGAAGAGAACTATCCATCTGCATTTGATGAAGTACACGAGCAATGGGTACGCTCTCGGTGCCTTGTCCGGTGGAACCGGTGGAGAGTACAATGGCGCATGGAATGTCACTGATTCTGGTACAATGGCGATTGGCGCAGCAAGGATAAACGGAGCTTTCACTCTGAACACGAACCGTGAGGGCTTTATTCAGCAACCGACTGCACCAAATTCTGTTTATCCTGATACTCCAATTACCTTTGGCGGTGCTAACAATGATATCATCAACGTAACAGTGGAAACTCCAAGCAACTATCAAGACTTTAAGACTGGTTCCGTTCAGCTTCAGGCTAAAATCAAGAAGCCCGGCAGCGAGACTATAACAACGAAGTCCCAGAGCATCAAGGTTGTGAACACTGGCGCTCAGATCACGAAGATCACGTTTGAGAATATTGACGAAATGAGTACAGGCATCTACAATTTAGATGAACTGCTCCTCTTCGACAATATCATCACGGATAAGACGCTGGGAGACGGCGTGTTGCGCGCTAGGGCTATGAACCCGTCGAATACCGAGAGTTATGTATCCCTTTATTATGAGAACACAGCTGGAGTTCCTCAGGAGGTAGGCCGCATACTCACAAATCTGGCTGGCTCGCCGCCCATTATCCGCTTCGACGGCGGCCCGACTGATGATCCGGCTGATATTGAAATTCATGTCGATAGTGCTACGATCACGGGTAATAATAAGACCATCCAGTTCGCGGTGAAGAAATTCGGATCCAATGCCAATGTTGCTACAAGATCGGTTAAGATTGCAAAATAACCCTGATCTTACCAACTATTGTTACCGGCGCTGACCTTGCCGCCATAGGGCGGGACTGGCGCGAAGAAAGGACGAGCCTTGCGGCTCGTCCTTTCTTCATAGCGCCCCCGTCTCCCGCCTCCGCCCCCCGCCCCGTCTCCAGCCTCCCTAACCTTAAGGAAGCACTGACCAGTGCTTCCTCAAGGGTCGGAGGGGTTCCCGGGGTGACAACCAGGCTCCCACTCTCAATTCTCCACTCTCCACCGTCTCGGGGCGTCGAGGACGCCGCCCCCTACGCCTGCGCATTCCTCCTCCGTCATTCCGGCTTCATGCCGGAATCCATGTCTCCGGGCCATTGAGTAGGGGACGGCGTCCTCGACGTCCCGCCCCCCGTGTCCTCGTCATCCCGGCCTCATACGCGAGCGTAAGGGCGGGTCGCGACCCGCCCCTACCATCAGTGTTCCGGACTTCATCCCTATCCTCGTCTCACGTCACCCTAACACCGGGGTGACAACCAGAGGCTCCGCGTTTCAACTCTCAACTGTCTCCGGTGGCCAAGGCCTTCGACCGGCACGGTGTTTTATTCATGTCAGCCGCTTGCGGCGAATCTCTTTAAGGTAGTTGCGTTTGAAATCGCGGGCGCTGTGGAAGAAATCCAGTTCGCTGCGCGAAGCGACGCTGTTCTCGAATTTCAATGCGATAAGCTCAAAGGTGCAGAACATATCAGCCAACTGGAATAGCTTGTAGTCCGAGGGCTTCACCCGGCGAAAAGATACGCTGATACCCAAAGACGCCGAGAAACCCGCCGATGGGCGGCGCAACAACCGCAGACAGCCGAAAAACTGACGAGGTGACATAAATTATGGATACGGAACTGACAAATCCCGAAAAAAAGCTATACGAGGAAATTTCCGCGCTGATTGAGCAGACGCGCCGTTCTGTGTACGCAAGAGCAAACAGCGCCACCGTTATGCTGTTTTGGCAAATCGGAGGTATAGTTAACAGCGATGTGCTGAA
>JAISAH010000045.1 GCA_031266805.1 Gracilibacteraceae bacterium | reverse complement strand
AGACAAAACGAAATTCAGCGTCATGCAGTTTCAAATTCTTATCCATATAAACCTCCATTCTGTTTACTGCGATAAACAAGTTTATCGCAGTAAACAGAATTTGTCAAGAGGACAAGATAAGTTGCTCAAAGATATTGACCGTAATCCATTTTCCGGCATTGGAAAGCCGGAACCCCTGACAGGTAAATTGCAGGGGTTTTGGAGCCGCCGCATTGACGACGCCAACCGAATTATTTACAAGGTCGAGGGTGACCAGTTCATTATCGCCCAATGTGGAAGACATTACGAGGATTAAGGCTATACCATCAAATCCTTAAAATATTAGGCACGAGCAAAGCCGCGTTCAGGGTCTGGTCATATTATGATTTATATCACAATATAATAATTGTTTTTTCGTCAATTTCTCGGCTCCAATCGCCTGACAGATTGCCTTTGGCTGACATTGTCAGTCATGCTCCATGCCTTCTAACTCGGCCACTCTTCCAACGAGTGGCGCGAGATTGTGAACTCATGAACAATCGGAAATATTTTGACACAAATTCGCCACAATGTGATATACTGGGGGAAATCAGGCGAAAGGTAACATTTATACATAAAAGTTACATAATCTCGGAGATCCGCTGTTTTAGCCTTTCTCGCCTCCTCTTTTTATGCATTCCTGTGCGCTGGCGCCGCCTTTTCATATTCTGTGATCCTTGTCTGGCAAGGGTTTAGCGGATTATGCTACACTAATGTATAAATGTTACATTGGCTGGATTATTTTACCAGACAAGACTTGTCTGACAAAGCGCGCGCTGCCTTGAATCGAAACTAAGGGACTGTTTGGACTAAGGAGGGAAACAAACAGATGACGCGATCAAAATCGAAAAAGACATGCGCGGCGCTCATTTTCTGCCTGCTCTTGCTGCTCTTGCAGCCCATGCAGGTCTTGAGCGCCGAAGTGGGGACGGAGCGGCTGGCCGGCACTGACCGCTATGAAACGGCGGTCAGCATTTCCCGGGCCGGTTGGACGGCGGCGGAAAACGTTATTTTAGCCGGGGGCGCGGACGCCAATTTGGTGGACGCCTTGACGGCGGCGCCGCTGGCGAAGCTCCTGAACGCGCCGATCTTGCTGACGGAAAGCGGACGGCTGACTCCGGTCACCGCCGCTGAGATCCAGCGCTTGGGCGCGAAAAACATCTATCTGGCCGGCGGCGACGGCGTGATCACTCCGCCGGTGCAGGAAGCCGCGCGGGCTCTGGGCGCCGCGACCGTGCCTCTGGGCGGGGCTGACCGCTTCGCGACGGCGGCAAACATCGCCGCCGAAATCGCCCAGCGAACGACAGTGAGCACTGTCGTCATCGTCACGGCTTACAGCAGCGCAGACGCCCTCTCCATCGCCTCCGTCGCGGCGGCAAACGGCTGGCCTGTTTTGCTCACGGGCGTGGAGGCCCTGCCGGATTCAGCCGCCGCTTTTATCAGCGCCCATAATGTCAGCGCGGTTTACGCCGTGGGCGGCGCGGGCGTGATCAGCACCGGTCTTCTGGCCTCTCTGCCCGGAGCGGTGCGTCTGGGCGGGGCGACGCGCTATGAGACGAATTTGGCGGTGCTGAAACAGTTTGAGGACAGCTGGGACTACAGCAAGGGTTTGTTTGTGGCTAACGGCGCGAACAATCACTTGGTGGACGCGCTGACCGCGGCGGCCTATATCGCCGGAGCGCCGCTTTTCCTGACGGATAACGGCGCGCTGCCTGAGGCGGCGAAGACCTTTTTGGCGGAAAAAGCCTTTACGCGCGTGGTCGGTCTCGGCGGCGCGGCCGTGACTTCCGCCGCTGTTTTGCAAAATCTGGTCTCCGCGGTCGGCGCGGCGGCTGTCGTGCCGCCGGTCACGAGCGGCGGGGGTGGCGGTGGAGGCAGAGCGCCCGTCAGGTACGTTGAAACGGACGGAGCGCTGACTGTCACGCGCGATGGCGCGTATTTGATCGGCGCCGGCGCGGATAATGAGACCAAAGCGGAGGCGGCGAAGTTTTTTGGCGTTTCTGCCGTCACGGCACTGAAAGCGGCCGAATATGAAACTTTAACCATAGACGGCGGCGTCGGCGCCGGCAATGTGGGCTTGGCCGGTCTGACCGTCACCGGTGAAACTCATATCAACGGCGGCGGATCCAACTCCATTAATTTCCATAATATGGATTTTAGGGGCGCGGTCTATGTCAACTCGCCCGATACCAAGCCGCGTCTGCATATCGGCGGCCCAGACTCCGCTGTGGCGAAAGTCGTGCTGGAAAGCGCCTCCACTGTATCGGCCGCGGCGGACGCTCCCTCCATCACCGAAGTTGCCGTGAATACGACGGAGAACGTAGTCCTTGGCGCCCCAGTCGATAGGCTGCAAACCGTCAACGCGGCACAAATAACTTTGATCGCTAACGCCGAGCCCGCGGAAATCATAGTGGAGACGGCGGAAAACGAGACGCCTTCCATCACCCTCACCTTGCGTGACGAGTTCGTCGCCGCTTTTCTCGCCAAATATCCGCTCATCGACGCGGAGGAATTTCTGAGCGATATCAGCAGTATTTTCCAGGTGGCGACTGTGGACGGCTCGCCGGTACCAGCGGAGGATATCGCCATCGAGCGCTCCGACACGGACGCGGCCTCTTACAGTTTGGCGGCGGATAAAATACTGATCGAATCCGGAGAATATGTGATCCCGCTTGCCGCGCAGACGTCAGTTGATACAAAAATCGCCTGGCTGCAGAGCGAAGTCGCGAGACGGATCGCCCATGGCACGGAGGCCGAAGTTTCCTACAACGGCCGCACCTACAGCGTAGCGCTGACCAACGGCGCGGCGGCGGACAGCGCGGCGCTCACTGTCAGCGAAGCGAAAACAGAAACAGCGTTTTCCTACCGGCTGGATCTGATAGAAGACAGTCAGCCTGTCCTGAGCCAGGGTATGACGAGCAATATCCTGATCTTGGGCGAGACCGCCGGTCTCTGGGATATCATAAACCTGGAGGACGGGACGAATATCACGAACGATGTTACCCTCAGCTCCTCTGACCCGTGGGTCGTGGATGTCAACGACAGCGATTTTTCAATTAGTGTTCCTATTCCTCCGTATTCATCAAGGGATTACACGAAGTGGCTCATGGCGACCGGCCCTGGCACAGCCACTATTACCATAACCGGTGCCGACGGCGAACGGAGCGAATCTTTCACGATCACAGTGCTGGGACCGGTTGAGGACGTGGGACGCGTCGCCGCGCACGCCGCGCCGGCAAGCGGCGCGCTGAAACTGGCCGTGGGGGGCGGCTATGATTATACGACCGTCAAATTCACGGATCAATACGGCGATCCTTTCGCCCAATGGGATCAGATTTTCTATGGCGACTACTACGATTCCCCTTCCGTGAACGGAGGAACATTCACGGTCGAAAAGACTGTCGACGGCGTTTCCGCGCCTGTGGCGACCGTCGATACGGTAACAGTGAACGCCGGAGGCGAATTGATGCTGAAAATTCAGGCCGCCGACCTGACGACGACCGAAGACCTCAGCTTTTACGCTTATGAGTGGTATTCGGCGTCGACATTCAGCGAAGCCGGCAAAATCCGCCTGGATATCGGCGGCGACGGCAGCATGGATCCGGCCGAGTCCCGGTTTGTGGCCGCCGACGCCGACGCCCGGGACTTTACGGTGGATCAAAACGCTTTCGCGTTCACGAAACGCACGATCCATCTGCGTTTGATGAAGTACACGAGCGGCGGTTACGCTATCGGCCCTTTCACCGAGGCGGAGTACGCCGGGTTTAACCTTTACGCGATGCCGGAGGGGACCTTCTCCCTGAGCACGAACCGCGAAGGCTTTATTCAGCAGCCGTCCGAGGGATGGGTCTATCCGGACACGCCCTTTGTTTTCAGCGGCGCGGACAATGATATCATCAATGTGACCGTGCAGATCCCGGACGATTACGCGGACTTCAAAACCGGCGCTGTTCAGCTGCAGGCCAGAGTCAAAGGATCCGGCGACGAGCCCGCGATGGTAACGCAAAACATCAACGTCGTGAACACCGCCGCCAAGATCACGGCGGTCGCCTACGCGGATATCGATGAAATGAGCGGCGGCGTTCACACTTTGGCTGAACTGCTCAGTTTCGGCGATATCATCACAGACCGGGCCATGGGCGACGGTGTGCTGCGGGCTGAAGTCATGTATTTTTGGGATGATAGTGATGATAATTATGTAGCCCTTTATGATTATGTATCACTCTACTATCAAAACGCGGCCGGAACGACCGGTCAGGAAGTAGGCCGCATACTCACCAACGCGGGGGGATGGGACATCGTCTACTTCGACGGCGGCCCGACCGACGATCCGGCTGATATCGAGATATATGTCGACGATTCTGCGCTCGTGACTAACAAAACGATCCAGTTCGCGGTGAAAGGTTACGGCTCCAACAAGAACATGGCGGTGAAATCCATCAGGATTTTGAAACCCTGAGAGCCAAATGTTACGCTCAGGTTTTGCTGGATTGCTTCGCTTTGCTCGCAATGACGGGATTACCTCCCGTCATTGCGGGCTCCATTTACGCTCGTCATTCCGGGCCTGTCCCGGAATCCAAAAATTACTATTTAAGTAAATTTATTGATTATCAAGAAAGGATAGACCATGTCCATCAAACATATTACAACGCTGGTGCTGACGCTCGCCCTAGCGTTTGCTCTCGCGGCCTGCGGCGGCAGCGCCCCCGCTCCGGCCGCTAGTACGGGGGACGAAGATAGATCCGACCCCGAAGTCACGCAAACAGCGGAAATCGACACCACCGTAGTTACGCCGGTCGCCGCTTTTGAAGGGGTTCCGTGTAAGATTCGAACGAATGGAACAGGTGTGCGGCTTTATTCCGGCCCAGGGCGGAATTACGCGGTCGTCAAATCGTTCACGGACGGCGATATCGTGGTGGCGCCCTATTTAGAAGAATACGTCGAAGGGTGGCTATATATTGTGTATAATATTGGCGAAGCCAAGGGCTGGATCGAAGACGGCAATGTGCTGACTGGAGTGCGTGTGACCGCGAGCGGCGGGCTTAACCTGCGCTCCGGGCCCGGAACCGATCACGCGGTGCTGCTGACGATACCGGAAGACGACATCGCATGGTTTATTGAAGAAAACGGCGAATGGTCGCAAATTGAATTCGACGGACAAGTCGGTGGTTACAGTTCAGAGGGGTATTTGGGAGCGACTTCCAGCCGGCAAGATGCCGGCGTTCCCAAATCAACGACAAGATTAAGAATGAAACCGCCAGCGCGGTGGTATTTTAGGTTTACAG
>JAISAH010000118.1 GCA_031266805.1 Gracilibacteraceae bacterium | reverse complement strand
TTTGCCCTGTCCAGATACTCTTTCAGCACATCTTCGTCCAAAATAGTTGCGCCTCCCTACGCTTGAAAAAAGGATATGCGCTCTCCGGTGTAGAATAGTGCAAAGATTATGCAATACGCGCAGACCTCAGGCGAAATCAGATCAGACACGGCATACGGCGAGATAACTGTGATTGAAACACCGGGCGGCAGTGTGGCAGTCACGGTTTGGCGCACTCTGATTCTTGGACCATAAAAGAGCAAGGGAGAGATCACATTTTGAAAATCTACGATTCCAAGGACATTCGCAACGTCTGCCTTGTGGGGCACGGCGGTTCAGGCAAAACTTCCCTCGTGGAAACGATGCTTTTTAACGCGGGTCAGACGAATCGCGCCGGCAAGGTAAACGACGGCAACACCGTCTCCGATTATCTGCAGGAGGAGATCCAGCGGCATTTGTCCATCAGCGCGACGGTCATCCCGGTGGAGCATGCCGGCGTCAAGATCAACGTCTTGGACACGCCCGGCTATTCTGATTTTATCGGTGAAGTGCTCAGCGCTTTGCGCGTCGTGGAAACGGGGATCATGCTGCTGAGCGCCGTCGACGGCGTGGAGGTCCAAGCGGAGATCATATGGGATATTATGGAAGAAAAACAGCTGCCGCGCATCGTTTTCATCAACAAACTCGACCGGGAAAACGCGCGCCCAGCCCAGGTCTTGGATGATCTGCGCGCCATGTATCCCGGCGTCCGCTTCGCCCAGATGCAGATCCCCGTCGGCCAGGAGGATTCCTTCAGCGGCGTCATCAACATATTGGGAGACATTCCCGCCGAGCATCAGGACGAGGCGGAGATCCTGCGGGAGACCTTAGCCGAGTCCGTGGCCGAAGCGGACGACGCCCTGCTGGAAAAATATCTGGAAGGCGAGCGTCTGACGGAAGCGGAACTCGTGCAGGCGACGGGCAAGGCGCTGGCCGCCCGTATGGTGGTGCCCGTTCTGTTCGGCTCCGTCGAGAAAAATATCGGCGTGAGGGAGTTGGCGCAGTTCATCGCGGACAAGGTGCAGGCCCCCCAGCCGGCGGCGGAAAAATCGGCGCTGGTCTTTAAGACGCTGGCCGACCCCTTCCTGGGGAAGATGACGTTTTTCCGCGTGTACGGCGGCTCTTTCACCAGCGACGCCCCCATATACAACGCGACTAGGGAAACGGAGGAAAAAGTCGGGCAGCTGTTTTACCTGCGCGGCAAAACTCAGGATAACACGCCGAAAGTCCAGCCGGGCGACATCTGCGTCGTCGCGAAACTGCAGGAGACCAAGACCGGCGACAGCCTAAGCGCCAAAGACAAACCGGTGATCCTGCCGGGGATCGACTTCCCGGAACCGACGCTGCCGGTCTACGTGCGGCCGAAGAACAAGGGCGACGAGGATAAAGTCGGCGCTTCGCTGGCCCGGCTGGCGGACGAGGACCCGACCATCCGCATCAGCAAGAACACGGAGACGAAGCAGCTCATCTTGACCGGCATCGGCGAAATGCAGCTGGACGTCGTCAGTGAAAAACTGCTGCGCAAATTCGGGGTGGCGGTGGAAATGGAAACCCCGCGCGTGCCTTACCGGGAGACCATCCGCAAGGCCGTGAAAGAAGTGCAGGGCAAGCATAAAAAACAGAGCGGCGGCCACGGGCAGTACGGGGACGTCTGGATCCACATGGAGCCGAATCCCGGGGTGGAATTTGAGTTCAAAGAGAAAATCTTCGGCGGCTCCGTCCCCCGCAATTTTTTCCCGGCGGTGGAAAAAGGGCTGCGTGAAGCGGTGGCGGAAGGATTTCTCGCCGGCTATCCCATGACGGGCGTTTCTTTCACGCTCTACGACGGTTCGTATCACAGCGTGGATTCATCGGAAATGGCCTTCAAACTAGCGGCGATCATGGCTTTCAAAAAAGGGATCGAACAGGCGAATCCCGTGCTGCTGGAGCCGATCGTCGAAGTGGAAATAAAAACGCCGGACACTTTTACGGGCGACGTGATCGGCGATCTGAACACCAAACGCGGCCGGGTGCTGGGCATGGAGCCGCAGGGCAAATCGCAGGTCATCAAGGCGCAGGCGCCGCAGTCGGAGATGATGCGCTACAGCATCGACCTCAAATCCATCACCCAGGGCCGCGGCTCCTTCACGAGCAAATTCCTCGGCTATGAGGAGATGCCGGCCAAACTGTGCGAGGATCTGGTGAAAAAACTGAAAGCTCTGCAGGAAAAATAAATAATTATGATATGCTTAGGCAATTTGACCTTGTATTAAAAGCGGCTCTCCGGGGCAGGGCGGCGCATTTCCTCATTTTGCACGGCGGCGGCGCCGACGCGCGGCGGGAGGCTTTTTTGCGGCTGGCCGCTCTGCTGAACTGTGAAAACGAGACCGACCCCGGCTGCGGGCATTGTCTTTCTTGCCGTAAAATCCGGAATAATAATCACCCCGACGTCTATATCGTGGAGCCGGCCGGGAAATCCATCGGCGTGGAGCAGATTCTGGATCTGCAGACGAAACTCTACCGCGCGCGGTATGAGGGCAAATATCGCGCGGCGTTGATCGATAAAGCGGATAAGATGACAGCGGAGGCCAATAACGCTTTGCTGCGACTGGCGGAAGAACCGCCGCCAGCCACGGAACTCGCCCTGAGCCTGGACAACGGCGAGGCAGTCATTCCCACCTTGCGCAGCCGCGCCCAAATGGTTTTTTTTCCCGACGACGCGGGAGATCCCGGGACAGGCGGGGAAGCGCTCGCTCTGGCCGGAGGCGACGCCGCTCTCGCCCAGGAGATAAGTCTGGGCGGCGCCGAGCGCGTGGGGCAGCTGCTCGCGCGTTACGAAGAAGCTTTGGCCGCCGGGGATTTTCTCCGGGTGCTGCCGCTGGCGGCGGAAATGAAGGCGGAGGAAACCAGGCTGCTGCTCTTGGCTTTGGCCGCGCGGCTGCGCGCCGAGATCGCCGCCGGCCGCGCGCGGCCGGAAAAATTGGTGCTGGTGAAAAAAGCGCTGGCTGATTTGCGCTATAACGTCAGCCCGCGTTTGGCGCTGGAAGTGCTGACGCTGCGCATCCTCGCCGCCGCGCCTAAGAAGTGAGGTTTTTGATGAAAGATGTAGTAGGAGTCCGTTTTCGCAAAACGGGACGGATATATGATTTTGACGCGGGAGGGCTGGCGCTGGAACTCGGCGACGCCGTCATCGTCGAGACGGCGCGCGGCGTGGAGTATGGCCGGGTGGTAAAACCCCTGCGCCGGGAGGAATCGACTCAGCCCCTGAAAGAGGTGCTGCGCCGGGCCGGCGAGGAGGACGCCGCCGCGCAGGCCGAGAACCTCCGCAAGGGGAAGGAAGCTTTCGCCGTTTGTCTGCAGAAGATCGCCGCCCATGATCTGCCGATGAAACTGGTCAATGTGGAATATACTTTTGACAATAATAAGATCATTTTTTCCTTTACGGCGGAGGGGCGGGTCGATTTTCGCGAGCTGGTACGCGATCTGGCCTCGGTTTTCCGCACGCGCATAGAGCTGCGGCAGATCGGGGTGCGGGATGAGGCGAAGATCATCGGCGGTCTCAGCTGCTGCGGCCGGGAGCTTTGCTGCGCCACGTTTTTGGAGGATTTTGAGCCGGTGTCGATCCGCATGGCCAAAGAGCAGAATATATCGCTTAATCCGGCTAAGATTTCCGGTGTTTGCGGCCGGCTCATGTGCTGCCTCAAGTACGAGAGCGGCTGTTATGACTGCAAACAGGGCGATAACCATAAAATCATGAAAGAATTGGAAGCCGCCGCCGATCAGGACGACCTGCGCAAACTCCTGGACGAAACGGAGGGCTGAGATGAACAGGGTGGCGCAGGCGTTCACCGAGCTGGAAGATCATGTCAGCGTCCTCGGGCAGGAACTCGGCAGCCTGAAAAAATACGCGGCGTTTCTCGAGGAGGAAAACACGCGTCTGAAGCGGGAGCTCAGCGTCTTGAGCCATACGGACCCCGCTCTCGTGCAGATGAATTCCGCCGGGATCCGGGGCATGGCGGCGGAGAATCTGGCGAAAATGTACGCGGACTGTTTCCACGTCTGTCATTTCCATTTTGGCGAGCGCTGGACGGAGCCGTGCCTGTTTTGCGAGGCTTTTTTGCGGCATGACGGCGAGTGAGGCGGGCGGCGGCGCGGATAAACCGGGGGTGCTCTATGTCTGCGCTACGCCGATCGGCAATCTGGAAGACGTCACCTTGCGCGTGCTGCGGATCTTAAAGGAGGCGGATATGATCGCGGCTGAGGACACCAGACGCTCGCGCAAGCTGCTGGCGCATTACGGCATCAAAACTCCGCTGATCAGCTGCCATGAGCACAACGAGCGCCGGCGCGCCGGGGAACTGCTCCGCCGTTTGCGCTCCGGGCAAAATGTGGCGCTGGTTTCGGACGCCGGTCTGCCTGGGATCTCCGATCCGGGCGCCGCCGTCATCCGGGCGGCCAGAGAAGCGCGGATCGAGGTCGACGTGCTGCCCGGCCCGAGCGCCGGCGTCACCGCTCTCGTGCTCAGCGGTCTGCCCGCCGAACAATTTCTTTTTCTGGGGTTTCCGCCCGCCGCCCGCGGGGCGCGGCAAAAAGCGCTGCAAGCACTGGAGAGCGCGCCTTATACGCTGGTGTTTTACGAAGCGCCGCACCGTCTGGCCGCCACGCTGGGCGACATGGCGGCCCGCTGGCCCGAGCGCCGGGCGGCGGTGGCGCGGGAATTGACGAAACTGCACCAGGATCTGCGGGCCGGCACGGTGCGGGAGTTGGCGGAACATTTCACCGCCTGCCCACCCAAAGGCGAGTGTTGTCTGCTCGTCGCCCCCGCCGACCCGCCTCCCGCCGCGCCGGTCCCGGCGGAGGCAGTGCTGGCCCGTCTGGAGGAATTGGCGGCGGCCGGTCTGGGAGCGAGAGAAGCCAGAGCGGCGGCGGCAGAGGAATACGGGATGAGCAAGAATGAGATTTACCGGCTGTGCTTGGAGGGGAAGGGGACGAGGAGAGTTGAGAGTTGAGAGTTGAGAGTGGGGAGTGGAGAGTGGGGAAGGGAGAGGGGAGAGGGGAGAGGGGAGAGTTGAGAGTTGAGAAGCATGAAGTCTCCCCAGAGGTCCCTGTAGGGAGCGGCGTCCTCGACGCTCCGCCGTCATTCCGGGCTTGTCCCGGAATCCAAACCTGAACGGCGGGTAGGAAATGGATTCCGGCATAAAGCCGGAATGACGAAGAGTTGAGCGTGGAGCGTGGAGCATGGAGCGTCTCCGCGAAAACCCTTGTAGGGAGCGGCGTCCTCGACGCTCCGCCGCCTGACCGAATCACGGGACGTCGACCCTCAGCCGGCTTCATGCCGGAATGCAGGGAGGGGATTGCATTTGTACAGTATTAGCTGTATAATGATGTGCAAGAAAGGGCGTGATAAAATTGGCGACAAAAACAATAACCGTTCGAGTAGATGAAGACACCAAGCAGCAAGCGGAAGTCATCTTAGAAGACATTGGATTAAACGTAACAGGACTGTTTAACGCTTGCTTGAAAGCCGTAGTGCGAGAAAAACGCGTACCTTTCGCTTTAGTCAGCAGCGAATATGAAACGCAGCGGATGATCAGGGCAAAACTGGAGGAATCTGAGGCTGCCGCAAACGACGAGACAGCCAAACGCTACACGCACGACGAGATTTTCGCGCCGCTGCGAAAACAATATGGCTATGAAGTACAGAGTTGAGTATATCTCAACTTTCCACGCCGACATACTGAGGGTGGCATCATAGAAATCCACCGTCTACTTCATGGTCGCATGGATATACCCGTACACATGCGCGAATTGAATTGAAATAGATTCCGACTTGCCATTTTTGGATTCCCCGTCACGATGTTATTGTCAAATAAAAACGAAGGCGGATAAACCGCCTCCGTTCATTTCCGGGGAGTTCATGTCACGGCTGTCGTCGCCGGCAGCCTAGGCAGACGGCCTCAGACAGCTTTGCTGCCTTCCGCGCCGATGAGCGCAGCCATGTTGCCCGCGCACTCTTGGCAGACGTTCTTGCCGTGGTACTGTTGCATCCCTTCCGCGTTGCCGCAGAAAATACACGCCGGAGCATACTTTTTCAGGATGATCTTTTCTTCGTCCACATAGATCTCCAAAGCGTCTTTCTCGTCGATACCGAGTGTGCGACGTAATTCAATGGGCAGCACCACACGACCCAGTTCATCTACTTTTCTCACGATGCCGATTGATTTGATGGTCATGAAATCACTCCTTATTATTGGATTAGCCATACGGCTAACCTTAACTTACCAGAAATCCCTTTAATAGTCAAGCTTTTTTTGAAAAAATCTTAAGTTATTTTTTTCACAATACAATTATAATATTTTGGCAAAGGAGAGCCGTCATGCCCTACTACATCACCACCCCGATCTACTACCCCAATTCCAGCCCGCATATCGGCACGGCCTACACGACCGTCGCGGCGGACGCCATCGCCCGGCTGCAGAGGATGCGCGGTCTGGAAGTCCGTTTTTTGACGGGGACGGACGAGAATTCGCAGAAGATCATCCGGGCCGCGGAGAGCGCGGGGCTGGAACCCATGCCCTATGTGGACGGCATCGTGGAAAAATTCCGCGGTCTCTGGCGGCTCCTGGAGGTGCAGCACGATGATTTTATCCGCACGACGGAAAAACGGCACGCCGACGCGGTGCAGCTGATTTTCCGCCAGCTCTTTGATCAGGGCGATATTTACAAGGCGGAATACGAAGGCTGGTACTGCACTCCCTGCGAGACTTTCTGGCCGGAGAAAAAAGTCGCGGACGGCAAATGCCCGAATGACTGGTGCCGGCACGAGGTGGAGTGGATGAAGGAAGAAAGCTATTTTTTCCGTCTTTCCAAATATCAGGACCGCCTGCTGGCGCATATCGAGGCGCATCCGGAATTTATTCAGCCGGTTTCCCGCCGCAACGAAATGATACGGTTTATCACCGGCGGGCTGGAAGACCTCTGCGTTTCGCGCACCACCTTCAAATGGGGGATCACGGTGCCTTTCGACCCGAAACACGTGGTGTATGTGTGGCTGGACGCGCTGATCAACTATATTTCCGCTCTCGGTTATCCGGACGGCGAGCTTTTCCGAAAATTCTGGCCGGCGGACGTGCATATCATGGGCAAAGATATCGTGCGTTTTCACGCCGTGATCTGGCCGATCGTGCTGCTGGCGCTCGGAGTGCCGCTGCCTGGGCAAATCTACGGGCACGGCTGGTTTGTCGACCGCGAGGGGGGGAAAATATCCAAGTCGCGCGGTAACGCGCAGGACTCTTTTGCCTTGCTGGAGCGCTACGGTTCCGACGCCGTCCGCTATTTCCTGCTGCGGGAGATGCAGAGCGGAGGCGACGGCACATACTCGGAAG
The DNA here is from genome assembly GCA_031266805.1 of Gracilibacteraceae bacterium. Classification (GTDB taxonomy): domain Bacteria; phylum Bacillota; class Desulfitobacteriia; order Desulfitobacteriales; family Syntrophobotulaceae; genus JAIRRL01. The sequence continues at coordinate 11,340 of JAISAH010000118.1, read as the reverse complement.
ACGACCTCGTGGCGCGGATCAATGTGGATCTGGCCAATGATCTGGGCAATTTTGTCTCGCGGGCGCTGGCGATGATCGAGCGGTACTGCGGCGGCGCCGTTCCGGCCCCGGGGCCGCCCGGCGAGCGGGAAAAAGAGATCGCGGCGCTGGCCGGGGAAGTCTGGCGAGGGGTCGAGCGAAAGTTGTTGGCCTGCGATCCGGCCGGGGCGCTGGAAGAACTGTGGCGCCTGGTCGCCCGCATGAACAAATATGTGGACGAATCGGCGCCCTGGGCCTTGGCCAAAGATGAAGACCCGGCCGCGGCCCAGCGGCTGCGCACCGTGCTTTATACCTGCGCGGAGGCGATTCGCGTCCTGGGCGTCCTGTGCGCGCCGTTCATGCCGGGGGTGCCGGAGCGCCTGCGCCCGCTTTTGGGCGGCGGCGTCAGTTTTAGCGACTGGGCGGACGGCGGCGTCTGGGGGCTTCTGGCGGCGGGAACGCCCGTGCAAAAAGGAGCGCCGCTCTTTCCCCGCATTGATCTTTCCCAGTTTGAGGAAGAAGCGGGCGCGGGGGAGACGGAAGCCGCCGCGGGCGCCGGCGAAGCTGCGGCGGCCGGGACGGCGACAGCAGAGACGGGGACGGGGACGGGAACTGCGACAGCGGGAACTGCGACAGAAACGACAGAGACGACAGAGACGAAGGGGGAGGTAAAGACGACGGACAGGCCGGTTAAAGATGAGATAACCATGGAAGATTTTGCCAAAATAGACCTGCGGGTTGTCCGCGTCCTGCAAGCGGAAAGAATCCCCAAGACGGATAAGCTGCTGCGGCTGGAGGTGGATCTGGGCGGCGAGACGCGGGTGGTCGTTTCCGGCATAGCCGCGCGCTACGCTCCGGAAGATCTCGTGGGGAAAAAACTGGTGCTGGTGGCCAATCTGCAGCCGGCCAAACTGCGGGGCGTCGTGTCGCAGGGGATGATCCTCGCGGCCGCCGCCGGCGAAAAACTGGAGGTCATTTTTGCCGATGAGGCGGAGCCGGGGACGGAAGTGCGATGATCTGGGATGTACACGCGCATTTGAACGACCCGCGGCTGGCCGGCGAGTTGGAGGCCGTTTTGGCCCGGGCGCGGGCGGCGGGAGTGGAGCGGATCGTCAATATCGGGTTTGACGGGGATTCCAGCGCCGCGTCGGTGGCGCTGGCGGAAAAATATGACTTTATTTACGCGGCGGTGGGCGTGCATCCGCATGACGCGGCGGGCGCCGGCCCTCAGACCTGGGACCGGCTGCGCGATTTGGCCCGCCATCCCAAAGTCCTGGCCTGGGGGGAAATAGGGCTCGATTATTACCGCGACCTTTCCCCGCGCGACATTCAGCGCCGCGTTTTTACCGAGCAGATAGAAATGGCGGACGAGGCGGGACTGCCGATCGTCATCCATGACCGGGACGCGCACGGGGATGTCTTGGCTGTTGTGTGCGAGCGCCCGCCGGCCCATGGCGGCGTTTTCCACTCCTATTCCGGCTCCTGGGAGATGGCGCGCGAAGTGCTGCGGCTGGGGTTCTACCTCTCTTTCAGCGGGCCGATCACCTACCGCAACGCGCGTCAGGCCCTGGAGGTCCTTGCCAAGGCCCCGGCGGACCGCCTGCTCCTAGAGACGGACTGCCCGTATCTCCCGCCGGAGCCGCACCGGGGAAAAAGGAACGAGCCGGCCTACGCGGCGCTGACGGCGGCGAAAATGGCGGAACTGCGGAACGTTTCTCTGGAAGAAATTTCCAGGATAACGACGGAAAACGTCTACAGGGTTTTTACGCGCCTGCAACCGGGGGAAACGGATGCGGGGATGGATTCCGGCATAAAACCGGAATAACGGAGGACGGATTCGTAGGGGACGGGCTTGCCCGTCCCGCGTATTGAGTCAGGCGGCATAATGTTTTCGCGGAAAGGTAAGGAGAAAAAACAATGAATTACACTTTATTATGTGATTTTTACGAATTGACCATGAGTAACGGATATTTTCTCGCCGGCCGGGGACAGCGGATCACATATTTCGATCTCTATTTCCGTGAAGTGCCGGACGGCGGCGGGTTCGCGATCGCGGCCGGCTTGGAGCAGGCGATCTCTTACATTGAAAATCTGCGTTTTACCGAGGAAGATATTGCGTTTTTGCGCGGTAAAGGCGTCTTCGCCCCGGAGTTCCTGGATTATCTCGCCGGATTTCGCTTTACCGGCGATATTTTCGCCGTGCCGGAAGGGACGCCTGTTTTCCCGAACGAGCCGGTGATGATCGTGCGGGCGCCGGCGATCGAGGCCCAGCTGATCGAGACTTTTTTGCTGCTGACTCTGAACCATCAGTCGCTCATCGCCACCAAAGCCAATCGGATCGTGCGGGCGGCGCAGGGGCGCACGGTCACGGAATTCGGCTCCCGGCGCGCCCAGGGTGCGGACGCGGCGCTGAACGGGGCCAGAGCCGCCTATATCGCCGGCTGCGGCGGCACGGCCTGCACTCTGGCGGAAATGCTTTACGGCGTCCCGGCCAGCGGCACGATGGCTCATTCCTGGGTCCAGATGTTCGACAGCGAGTATGAGGCTTTCGCGGCCTATTGCCGCGCCTATCCCCGCGGCGCTGTGCTGCTGGTGGACACCTATAATGTGTTAAAAAGCGGCGTGCCGAACGCGATCCGCGCTTTCCGCGACGTCCTGGATCCTTTGGGCTGCCGCCCCCTGGGCATCCGGCTGGATTCCGGGGATATCACTTATCTGTCGGCGGCCGCGCGGCAAATGCTGGACGACGCCGGTTACAGCGACTGCAAGATCGTCGCCTCAAACGCTTTGGACGAGCATCTGATCCGGGATCTGATCTCGCAGGGGGCGCGGGTCGATCTGTTCGGGGTCGGCGAGCGCCTGATCACGGCCAAGAGCAATCCGGTTTTTGGCGGCGTTTATAAGTTGGCGGCGGTGGAGGACGCGTCCGGGGCGATCGTGCCGAAAATCAAAGTCAGCGAAAACGTGAGCAAGATCACGACGCCGCATTTTAAGAAGGTCTACCGCCTCTATGACCGGGAAACCGGGCAGGCGGAGGCCGATTATATTTGCCTGCACGACGAAACGGTGGATGAGAGGAAACCGCTGGAAATATTTGACCCCGATTTTATTTGGAAGCGCAAGACCCTTACCGAATTCACCGCCCGGGAATTGCTCGTTCCGGTTTTCCGCCAGGGAAAATCCGTCCGCCGGCGCCCGGAGCTAAAAGAAATACGGGATTACTGCCGGGCGGAGATCGGCACGCTCTGGCCTACCGTGACGCGGTTTGAAAACCCGCATAATTATTATGTCGATTTATCCCCGGCGCTGTGGCGGGTCAAGCAGGACTTGCTCAAAGCCTCGACCACGGAGAAATAATCTATGCAATACCGTATTGACCCGATATCGGGTAACAAGCTATCCGCGCTCGGATTCGGCTGTATGCGCTTCCCGCGCGGAATCAGCATTAACCTTGCCAAAAGCGAGAAGCTGGTGGTCGAAGCCGTGGAAAAAGGCGTCAATTACTTTGATACCGCCTACGTTTACGGCGGCAGCGAGGACACGCTCGGCGAAATAATCAAAAGAAACGATCTGCGAAGCAAAATCTATCTGGCCACAAAGCTCCCGCACGGCAAATGTAAAAGCTATGAAGACTTTGACCGTCTGTTTAACGAGCAGTTACAGCGGCTGCGCACCGATTACATCGACTATTATCTCATTCACAACATACCCGACTTATCGGCGTGGGAGCGTGTCGCTGCGCTTGGCGCTGAGAAGTGGATCGCCGATAAGAAAGCCGGCGGGCAGATCCGTCAAATCGGGTTTTCCTTCCACGGGGCGCAGGCGGAGTTTATGAAAACGCTTGACGCGTACGATTGGGAGTTTTGCCAAATTCAGTATAACTATATGAATGAGAATTATCAGGCGGGGCTGAAAGGGCTAAGGGCCGCGAATGAAAAAGGTTTGCCGGTAATTATCATGGAGCCGCTGCTCGGCGGCAAGTTAGCCAGCGGCGTTCCGAAAAAGGGAATGAGCCACATGCGGGAAACAGTCGCGAACAGAACGCCCGCCGCGTGGGCCTTGCGCTGGTTGTGGAATCAGCCGGAAGTAACCGTCGTCCTGTCGGGAATGAATGCGCCGGAGCAGCTGGCCGACAACCTCAATGCCGCCGAAGAAGCGGCTGTCGGAGTTATGACTGATGAAGAGTTTGCGGTTATTGAAAAGGTCAAAGCAATTTTTGAGGAAAGCTACAAAGTTCCCTGCACGGCTTGCAATTATTGTATGCCTTGCCCGCAAAACGTGAACATTCCCGGATGTTTCGCAGCGTACAACGCCCGCCACGCCAATGGGTTTATTACGGGTATGGCGCAATACCTGACAAGCACAAACGCTTTGCACAAATCAAGTAACGGTTCTGCGGCAAACTGTAAACAATGCGGCTTGTGTGAAGAAAATTGTCCGCAGAATATCAAAATTTCGGCGGAACTTGTCAAGGTCAGGAAAAAAATGGAGCCGTTCTGGTTCGGGCTGGCTATTAAGATAGCGTCAAGAGATTAAACGATTCCCAAACGGCCGGCTTCCCGGAGCCAAGAGGGGAACTCGGCCAGCATCCGGGAGTATAACTCGGTATTATCCACTTGGTCGATGTCGTCTAAGACAAAGAAATTCGCGTTATCGACCCGGCGCCCGGTCATAGAGTCGATCTGCTCCAATATCCCGTAATTAGCGCGGCCCACGCCGATAAATTGCCAAAATATGGGATAGGCGGACGCTTCGGAAATCAGCTTCTTGACCTTCCCGGCCTTAGTCGTCGCGCCGTCGGTGATGCACAGCACATAAGCCGGGATTTTGCCGTTTTTATATTCATCGGCGATCTCCTCGACAGCCGGGACTAAATTGGTTCCTCCTCCGTATTGGCTCATTAACTGGACCCAATCGGCCGCGGCGGATGAATAATTTCTTATCGTTACAGGCGGCATTCTTTTGGCGGATGAGCCGAAGTACCATAGTTCGAACTCGCCGTTATCGTCAAACTGCATAGCTAAAGGAACGATTTTGTCGATGATCCGCTGCACCGTCCCGCCGCGAAACATTCTGCCCATAGAGCCCGAGATGTCGATGAGCAGGGCCACTTGCGCCGTAACATCCGTAAGTTTATGTTTTTCCAGGGACACTTGCAACGGTTTGGCCAATGAGACCAGCTGCGGCGCTTCTTTCTCCAGTCGTTTTTCCAGGGAAACCTTGCTCGGTTTCACAGGCGCCTCAGGCGGCGCGGGGGCGGTATCTTCCGCCACTCCCCCGTAGTTCTTCAGCAGCTCGGGAAGCCCTCCGTTAAAACCGCTGGCGACGGCGGCCACCCGCCAAAACTCTTTTTTATAAATCTCGATAGCGATAACGGCTTTTTCACTGCGGAAATCAGCGCCGGTCATCTGCAAAGAGAGCGCGCCGCCTCCCTGGGATAAGGCGACGGCCAGCCGCTGCACCCCGCTCATATCGCCGTCTCCGTCTATGCTGACAGTAAAAACCAGTTTGCATATATGAGCGGGCAGCTTGGCGAGGTTTACGCTATACGAGGTGCTGGCGCCGCCGCCGCTGAGTACGATCTCGCGCTGCGGAGACGCGGGCTGATTGAAGAAGACCATGTAGCTCTCGTCGGAGAGTTTATCAGCGGCGTCGATGCCAAAACAGCAGGAATCATATTTGCCGCTCCCCGCCACCGATATCTCGACGGTCATTTCGCTGGCGGAATTGAGATGGTCGTCGATCTTTCCTCTAAACCCGCGTTTGATCTCAGTCATTTTTTATCTCCTAATCCTAATCCTAATCCTTTTCCTTCAGCAGCGCGTCGTTGTTCAGCGCCTTGAATGAAATGTCCTTGGGGGAGCGGGAATCCCGGACTACGATGCCTTCCTTGTCAAGACCGCCGGGGTATTTGCCTCGCGCCTTTTCCAGCAGCTCTTCCTGCGTGTAGGAAAAACTGTCCCCCCGCTCTTCCAGAGGAACGGCGGGCAGCTCCAGGGCGGCGCAGATCTCCAGCATCCGGTCATAGGAAACATAAGAGCGGGAATCCCAGTCCATGACGTCAAACACGTACCATTCCAGAGCGGAGAGACGCAGGCGGTTTTTCTGTATGCCCGGACCGCAGATCTCCCCGGTCAGAACGATGTCCTTGCCGTAGGCGGCGAGTTTTTCCCTCAGCCCGTAGCGGTAAACCGGCAGCCAGTACAGGGCGTCCGCTTCGTCTTTGATTTCCTTGTTGCGGCTGCAGCAGCCGATTTTTCCGTCAATATAGTAAACGATGCCCGATGTGCCGTCCATCTTGGTGGTGATGTAATAGGGCCGCCCCCGCAGAGCGTCGAGCAGTTCCGGCGCGGACTGCACGCGCACTTCGTCGGAGGCGGGGATGCCAAAAGGCCGCTCTCCGATGATGGTCCCCCCGCCGCCAGCGGTTTCGGGAATCTGCCACTTCCGGACCCCCAGTTTTTCCGTCACGTCCTCCCCTTCGCCGCAGCCCTCAAGTTCGGGGAACAGGGACAGATGGAGGAAAAGGCCCTGGGAGAGCTGGCCCCGCATCTTCATCGTGCGGATGCGAAAACCCTGCCCGTTATACTCATTGTCGCGGTACGAGGAGGCGCGCAGGAATTCATAGCGCGAGTCCAGGGGGAGAAAGCTGTCCACTTCAAAATATACGCCCAGCTCCCCGGCGGTGAATTCCCCTTTTTTGGCTACGCATTGCCAGCCCATAATACGGACCGCCTCCAGAAAATCGGAATTGGGAATGACCGTTATTTCCCCGGCCTTTTGAATCGTGACCAATGCCCGCATAGCAGCCTCCTTTTGGCGTTTCGCCGTATTGTGTGTGTGATCACTATAATGATACTACAAGACAGCTGGGCAATCAACCCTTGCTTTTTTTCCTAATTTTTCCTTTTCGGGATCAGCAGTTCGACTTGCTCGCCGGGTTTGAGGGCCGTATCCGCCGGCAGGAGGACTTTGAATTTAAAAGCGGTCTTGTTCCGATTGGCGGCGGTCTGCATGTCTTTCGGCGTATATTGGGCTTTAAGGTCGATATACCCCACGGCGCTGACATATTCAGCCGCTCCCCGCCGCACGGTGATCGTCTGGCCGTAATCGAGGTCCGCCAGATAAGCTTCCGGCTGGTAGGCCAGCACGTATTTTTCGTCCGCGCCGGCGATATCCGCCAGATTATAGCCGGGGGCCACGATGTCGCCGGGGAGATAGTGGCGGCTGACGACGACGCCGGCGCGTACCGCCGTTACTTTGTATTTGGCCAGATTGGCTTCGCTTTGCCGGATCTGACTGGCGGTCAGCGTGATCTCCGCCTGCGCCTGGGCGATTTTTTCCTCGCCGGCGCCTTGGGAGATCAGAGCCAGACTCTGCCGGCTGCTGTCCAGCCGGGTGTCAGCGGCGGCGGCGGCCGCCTCAGCCAGATCTTTCCTGTATAGCGCGTCGCTCAGCGCCTTGGCGGAAAGCGCCCCTTGCTCATGAAGGGCGAGCGCGTCCGCGTGATCCGCCGCCGCCCGCTCCGCCTCCAGCCGCGCGGTATAAACGGCTTGTTCGGCCAGGGCGACGTTATTTTGGCTCTGCCGGATCTCCGCCGAATCAGCGCCGCGGACCAGCTCCCGCAGCGCGGCCTGTTTTTTCTCCATCCCGGCCCGCAGCTGTTCCAGCGCATAACGGGCGTCGCTGTCGTCGATCACCGCGACGGTATCGCCGGCCTCCAGCGGCTGTCCCAATTCGACTGGAAAATCCACGATCTTGCCGCCCACTTCCGCGTAATGCGAGTGGATAACGGTCTCCACCACCCCCGTCAGTTTGAGGTCGTCCGCCGCGCACCCGCTTAACAGCAGCAGCAGCGCCCCGGCCAAAATCCGGCCCGTTTTTCCGCCGCCCATCACGTCTCGCCTCCTTTGCTCCAAGCTCCTCCGGGACTCTGCAGTCCCCGCGCCATCATGCCGATGAAGTGTTTGCGGTCTTCCGCCGTATCCGGAAAAAATTCCGGCATCAGGATATAATGGATGAAAACAAAGCCGAAAAACCCGGTCAGGACCATTTTCAATAAATCCTCGGCGGGAAGATCGATGATCAGGCCCTCGGTTTTCAGGTTTTCCAGGCCCCGAGGCAGCGCGGTCTCCCCAAGCCGCCGGGCGAACTCCGCTTTGAGTTCCGGCTGAAAAAGCGCTTCCTGCAGCACGACTTTGAGCAGGAGCAGGTTTTCCCGGATCAAAGTCAGGCGGTTTTCCAGCAAAGCGGACAAAAAATCCTCCAGCCGGGCGTAAGACTGATCCGCCAGAGCGTCCAGGCCCTCGTTCACGGAAGGCAGGAGGAAATGGTCGATGATCAGACGCGAAACGCTGAGCAGCAGTTCCTTCTTGGTCGCGTAATGCTTGAATATCGTGCCTTCCGCCACAGCGGCTCGTTGAGCGATCTCTCTGGTCGAAACGGAGGCGTAGCCTTTTTCGCCAAACAGCTCAATGGCGGCGATTACGACGCGCCTTTGTTTTTCCGTCATCGCGTGTTCCTGCCCGCTCAGCAAGCGCTCCGCCCATGATTTTTTCCCCAACTCTCCACTCTCCTCTCTCAACTCCCCACTCCCCACTCTCTCATATCCTCCGATGTTTTTTCAACAGTAAAACATTGAGCGCCATAAAACAAAGCGAAAATCCCATGGTCACGCTCAGGGGCGCCGCGATCTCGGCCAGGCCGCCGCCTTTCAGCATGACCTCCGTCAGGGCGCCGGCGACATAGTAGAGCGGCATACAGCGGCCCAGCGCGGTCAGGGCGGGCGAGAGCTCAAACAGGCCGGAGAAAAAGACCTGGGGGATGACGACGAGAGGAATAAACTGAATAATCTGAAATTCGCTGTTGGCGGCGGTGGACAATAGGGCCCCCAGCGTCAGGGCCGTCAGCGCCCCAGAAAGCGTGACGAGGAGGACCAGGAAAAACGACCCCGTCAGCATGACGCCCAGGACGTAGACGCAAAAACAGGCGATGAGCAGAGATTGCGCGGCGGCGGCCGCCCCGAAGCCCAAGACGTAACCGCAGACGATCTCCCAGCGCCGGATCGGGGTGGAGAGCAGTTTTTCCAAAGTGCCGGTCGTCCGTTCCTGCAAAAAAGAGATCCCCGCCACCAGAAACACGAAGAAAAAGACGACGAAGCCGATGAGCACCGAGCCGAAATAGTCAAAATCGGATAGATCCTCCGCGCCGTAGACATAGGTGATTTCCGGCCGCAGGTCGGGCCGGCTCCGCCCCGGATCAGGGCCGGCCCGCTCCAGCGCGTTCAGCGCCCGCGCCGCCCGGCCCGGATCCGAGCCGTCCACCTGGATATAGGCGCGGCCGCTGATCATATAGAGGGAAGCGGTGATTTCCCCCGCCCGCAGAGCGCGCCGCGCTTCATCCTCGCTATAGCGGCGGGCGGTCACATTGTAGTCCTCCAGGCGCTCCGCGTATTCAGCCGGGGCGTTCACGACGCCGACGGCGACCGGATGATCCGTTTCATCTAAAATAAAGTAGATCAGCGTAAGGACCAGCATCGGCGCGAACATCATCAGCGCCAAAGTGCGATGGTCATGCCGCAGCTGACTCAGTATCCGTCCGGCCAGCGCTCTAACTCTCATCCTGTTTTTCTCCATAATATAGGAAGGCTTCTTCGATCGCCGCCGCGCCGGTCTCGGCCAGCAGCTCCCCGTAACTCCCTTGCGCCAGCAGAGTCCCGGCCCGCATCATCGCCAGCCGGTGGCATTTTTCCGCTTCATCCATCACATGGGTGGTGAGCAGAATGGTCACGCCGCCCGCGGCCAGCCGGTGCAGCTCGCGCCATATATCCCGGCGCAGCAGGGGATCGATGCCGACGGTCGGCTCGTCCAGCAGCAGGACCGGCGGCCGGTGCAGCAAGGCCAGCGCCAGGGAAAGCCGCCGTTTCATCCCCCCGGAATAGTCCCGCGTTTTTTTCTGCAGATCCGCCGTCAGGTTCACCAGCTCCGTCACCTCGGCGACGCGCCGGCGCAGCTCGGATTTCCGGAGGCCGTAGACCGCGCCGAAAAAACGCAGGTTTTCCTCCGCGGAAAGCGCCGTGTACAAGGCGTCGCTCTGCGCCATGTAGCCGATGCGGTTCATGAGCCGCAGCTGCGGCATCTTTTCCCCCAACACGCGCGCCTCGCCGGAGGACGCCTCCAAAATACCGGCGATGATCTTCACCGCCGTCGTCTTACCGCAGCCCGAAGGCCCCAACAGCCCGTAGATCTCGCCGCGGGGCACGCGCAGATTGATATCTTTTAAAACATGCGCCGGGCCAAAAAACCGGTTCACCTTTTCCAGCACGATGCAATCGCCTGTCATCCGCGTTCTCCTATAATTGTAGTGAGTACTCACTCGCTATGATAACATTTTTTTTATGTTTTGTAAAGGGCCGTGTAGGTATAGCCGGGATCAATATACCGATAATCATTTTCATTCCGCATAAGCTCTCTCCCTTGCCGCGGTCGCCAACTGGGCGAATGAGATTTTGCCCAGGCAATAGTCCCGGATAATCTCAATCCCTTTGCGGGTTGGCGTAAATCCCTCGAACATATTGGAGCCGATAGCCTCCGCCGTTGTTTCCAGCGTGTCTAAATCGGGAAATGGGATATCCATGATGGTGAGAGCTTTGCGGTCTATAGCTATGGGAGTGTATGGCATATCAAAAATCTCCTTTATCAGTCTTACACTTTCAAGCAAAACATCGCATAGAGCGGTATGCTCTTTATGTTGTTCTCAAAGCCGAAATTCTTGGCCGATACGCGGATGGAATACGCGGGTTTATACACATCCATGTAATTCCGCAGGCTTTTTGAGCGCACATTGCCGGCGGACTTGGCCTCTAACGGGATGATATTGCCTTGCTTGTCCTGAAAAACAAAATCCACCTCGGCTTTGCCCGGCGAGCTCCAATAATAGGGAGTAACGCCGTTTGCGACAAGCGCCTGCGTGATATAGTTTTCCGTCAGCGCGCCTTTGAACCCGTCAAAGCTATGCGGAGTGTGCAGTACCATATGGGCGGCGACGTCGAGTTTGGAACAAAGCAGCCCCGTATCCACCATGTAAACCTTGAACGCTTCATTTTCCGCGTATGCGGATAGCGGCATTTTTCCCTCCGTCACATGGACGCATTTGTGGATCATGCCGGCCGCGTTCAGCCAGTCCAGCGCGGCCTCGTACGCGCTTGCCCGCGCTCCGGATTTTATGACTCTGTATTGAAATTTGTGATTCTCTTTGGCAAGCTGCGCGGGAACCGACGCCCATGCCGCCATAATACGCGTCGTTTCCTGCGGAGCGGCGTAT
>JAISAH010000068.1 GCA_031266805.1 Gracilibacteraceae bacterium | reverse complement strand
TGGATGCAATCGTTGATTACCTCTGTAATATTGTCATCACCGACGCCCATACTTTCAAAGCCGAAATATTCAATAGAGGCGGCAGGCGCGCCGGTTTCATATATTATAATTTTCTGGCACTTCGCCATACATATTAAGTCGCAGAAACCACTGCGGACACCTATGAAATGTCCTGCTGTCTCTACGAATTCCACACAGTCCCGCAATTCAATAAACGGCGCCGCCGTTCCGGGAAGAGGCGTTTCCTCTGCGCTGCCGCAGTTAGTGCAAACTGCATAACCTTTTGTTTTCAAACCATTTACAAGACGCTGCCATTGCGACGCACTGATTTCAGCGTTAAAATGTCCGGCGTATGGAGAAATCAGAACCGTGTTGCTCGGCGTTAACTCATATTCCCTAAATTGCGAAAGTACATATTTCGTTCGTTTAGGAAACTTCGGGTAAATTGGTTTAACCTCTCCCGGAAATTGAAAAACATATTTTGTGAAACTATCGCGAAAACTCACCTTTGAATAATGTACCAAAGTTTGAAAAATAGAATTCTGTCCATGATATACGGCATTCCTGATATTCAAATGTTCCCCCATAAGTTTCATTAACATCAACCAATTCATATTAGCATCATCGAAAGTTATTAACTCTATATGCTTGAATCCAAGGGTTTCCGCTAATTTTCTGACTGTATTCTTGGTAACAATTAGTACGCATTCGCACTCCGCGATAGTTGAAACATTCATTGCGATTGGCAAAAACAAAGAAAAAATATATAAATCTCCGAGGCTAGGTTGATGCATTAACCAGATAAGTAACCCAGAATACTTTTCATTGATTAGTCTATATGATTCATATCCAAGTCGCGCCCTTACAGTATAATTCCGCCAATCAATTTCGTTCAGGAGAAGTCTCTCGGAAATAGTTTGACTCAACCGCTGATGTTTTTCCCCGCCAAATACAATAAAAAAATCTTTTCTTTCTATAAATCCTACTCCGAGCAACTGCTTCTGGATGTCTTTCCAATAGTAGTTGTTTGCTACTAATATAATTAAATCTTTTTCTTTTCTTAAACTTTCCACAGATTGAGAGATTATTCCCAGACGCGAAACTCCCTGTTTGCTAGGATTATTATCAGCAATGCATGAAATATCCAGTCCTAATCGCTTAATAATCGTCCTAATCTCACCCGCGTTATTCCACGCGCCAACAAGAGCTATGCGTTTATCTTGCAAAACACCTTGCTGGCGCAAATTCAGCAAATCATCATATATCCCAGCGAAATACTCACTGCGTTCGCTTATCCATGCCGCATCGAAATTTTGCGTTTTTATACGCGTTCCAGTCATGGAGCTACCTCGTTGATTTCCTGAAATATTTCATAGAGACATCGGATAACAAGCGTTTCTTCGGTAATATCCTTGAACCCAACAAGAGTTTCAGCTTTCCTGTGATAAGGCTTTGATAAAGACAATATTTTAATTGCCGCGATTGAAACCATAGAAACATATCTCAAAACGCGTCCCATCTCATCATTTGATATTTGGGTCATAATTATCTGTTTGGCAGTGTGTTCATAAATTTTCGATATGTCTACTGATGAAATCACAACGCCCATATCATAACTTGATAAAAAAACATCCAGATATCTAAACGACATCTCTAATGTTTTTGCGTCCCCGTCTGGGAATAATAGAATGATTTTACTTTTTTCTATTCCCTCAAGACTACCGACGCATTTATCAATGATCCTTTTACCCTGCTCTGCTTCTGCTATCATTTTTTTAAACAGTTCCATGATTCTCCATCGATTGGATTCTATATATCGTCAATTTAATCAGCATACTGCGTAACATACCGTTTCAAAATACAATGAATGTTGGCGGAAGTATATTTGATAATCTTGACACAGTTCGTTTATTAATAACGGGATTTCATACAAATGCGCGGGATGATGATAGACTGAAATCGCTAATTTGGGGCGATGCGCTCTAATTGTGCCGGATGCGCCTTTTAACGCGTCTAACTCGCCGCCTTCTATATCCATTTTGATAAATGTCGGGATATGCTCCAGTTCCATCTCGTCCAGACTGCGCACTTCGACTGTTTCGCCCGCCGAATTATCGCCGTAGGGAAAGTCGTCTTGAAAAACCGCCTCATAGTCGCTGATTCGATGCGCGCCTATATTATTGTTCGACAACATAACCGTCGCAGTCCCCCAGCGCGCGCTTACCGCAAACGGTTCTATGCGCGCATTGACTATCCTATGTGACGCTAAAACTGACCGGCACAGTTCATATGACGCTGATACGGGCTCAAACCCATATATATACTCCCAACAGCCAGCGCGGCGCGCGAAGTCCAATATCGTTCCGCCGTCCATGGCACCGCAGTCTGCAAACACTTCTTTTTTGCCTAACCGGATGATCCCGCTTGGAAAATATTGGTCGCACTCAAACAGCTTTTCCACCGCTATATGTTCACACTTGAACCACGAATCCAGCTTGGCGTAAAACACCGCTTTGCTCTTATCATCGTTCAGCAGCCTCTCCACAACCGCTATTTTTGCCGCGTCATACATAGCCGGATCGGCGGCCGGTTGCGACGCCACAGCCGCCGCCGAATGACAGCTCTCTCCGTTATAGTAATACAGCGACTCAAAACCCAGCCCGGTCAGCGTCCGCGTTATCTCCTGCGTGCCGCGTTCCGGCGTTATCAGCACCGGGATGCCGCGCTCGTAAGCGTTCAGTGCCTCTATGCCGACTATCGGTATTCCCAATATGCCGCGTCCCCGCTTGTTTTCGTCTTCATCAGCGATACAGAGTATATTTCCCTGTAACGCCGGCTGCATCCATGTCAATTGAGACAGCAGCCTTCGGGCGTTTACTCCCGCGCCGTAGATTATCACCTCGCGCGCCTCAATTAGTCCCGTGCTTAGAGCCAATCTTGATATCGGTTCTCTCATTGATTTGCGTTTCCCCTATATGCGTAATTCACAAATGCTGTTGCCCGCCTTTGCCGTCGCCCATTTCGGATGCGAATACCGGACATTCCGCTTTTGCTGCGTCGCTCCGACTGATAAATCGCCCGCCATCAAAAAACCGCAATCATCGCTCCGGCCGCTGAACATATCTTCCGGCGTTATCTTGCTATTCAGGCTCTTCGCGTTAAATTCTTTTATAGCTAGCCACTCGCCGGAAAAATCGCTGCCTACCGCCAAATCGTCGAACCACATATACACTATCGGCAAATACCAATCGTCCGGCTCCAACAGCATATCCAACACCGCCGCGGTAGATTCGTATAAGTCCACGTCAATAAACATCGCGCCGATTGGCGCGGGAGCGTATTTCGCAAAGAAATCCTTCGCCGTCTCGCGTATATCGCCCAGCACCAGCTTCGCGCCGCGGAGCTGGCGGCGCAGCGCGCTCTCGTCCATCACGTAATCGCCTTGCTTATACGCTATCAACAGATCTTCCGCCTTATCCGTCGCGGGCAGTCCGCTACCGAGGTCGAATCCGTACACCTGTATCCGGACGCCTGTCAGCCGCTCTGTTTCGCGCGCGTACAAATCTGCCAGCACCAGGCCAGTACCGCCGGCGACGCCGAACTCTATCACGCTGATTGTGTCATACCCTTTCTTGCGCGCCAGTAGCGCCGCCTGATATATAGGCTCCACATAGGACATCCGCGACAGTCTCCGAGTAGCCAAATACTCACGGTAAAAGGCTTGCCATCGCGCGAATATATCGACAGGCGCTCCATTTGTGTCCAAGACAGGTATATCCAGAATTTTTATACCCGCGTCGGCGAATATGTTGCGCCCAGCACTGTATTTATCCTCATTCTCCCTGATAAACTTGAAACTCCGATTGCATACCTCGCCCACCGTCACGCCGTCATAACAGCGGTGACTCAGCGGTTCGGGCGCGTACACGCCATAGCGGCTCATTCCGCCGATATCGCCCACATGTTCCTCGTTAAAGTCGCCGGGCGTCAATATCCCCACGGCCTTTCCGCCTGTGTCTGTTACGATTATTATCTTATGATTCCTAAATTTGTTCAGATAGTAAAACGCCTTGTGTACAGATTCGTCCTCATCCAGGCAATAGTCTTTCACCCACTCGTTGTTCATATGTCACGCTGCGCCTTTCAGTTCGCATCCAATCCCGACTGCGGCAAGTCGGGATTGGATGTTTCACTTAATTAATACGAAATTCAATGTTTGAAATGTTGAACCGTCAGTTAAATGCAGTTACACAACTCCGCGTTAATTCAATGTTCCGGACAGATTC
This sequence comes from Gracilibacteraceae bacterium, assembly GCA_031266805.1. GTDB lineage: Bacteria > Bacillota > Desulfitobacteriia > Desulfitobacteriales > Syntrophobotulaceae > JAIRRL01. The sequence goes on along the minus strand of JAISAH010000068.1, from coordinate 6,051 downwards.
AGTTTGAATGTTTGGCCTCCAGCGACAATTGTCACAAGATCGCTGAACGCCGGGAACGCCGTATAGTCGACTTTGTAGGTCAAAATACCCGTAGTCACGTCATACGTGTAGTCGCCTGTCATATCCGACGGTCCCCAAACAGCTGAGGTTATGCTCGCCGGGTGCCCAGTGGAGGAAAGATTGAGCTGAATCGTCAGGCCCTTATCTTTCAGCTTCGGGTAGGCTATGCTGTACGTCCCTGCTACAGCGTCATTCGCCACCGCAGCGCCTGTCAACTTAACATTCACGAAATCCTCCACCGTAGGAGCAGCGGGAAGCGTTGTAGTAGTAGCAACTAAACCTGTAGTATCGGTAACCGTATCGATAGCTGTATCTGCTGCGAGCGGCTGAATCAGATATACGCCGGAGATGCTTATATCGCCGGCTGCCCATGCAGGCTCCGCGTAGGCGTTAAGCACGCCTGTCAGCTTGAATCCGGCGTTTGTGGGCGTAACGTTGCCAGCAGCAAGAAGGAATCCGACCGTGGCCTTTATGGTACCGGCATCATCCGCAAAGACTTTAGCGGTAGTAGCGAGTGCGCTTTCCGTAATAGCACCACTGGCAATCGTTTTGGCTGGGAGAACGGAGAACTCCAGTTTCTTATCTTTAACAGTCCACTTCAAGTTGTTGCCGTCGGTCGCAAGGCCGGTGCCTATAGTTGTTCCGCCAGCCAGTGTTGCAGTCAGATAGAACGCTGTCAGCACCTTCACATTCGATTCGTTTGTAATGATAAAATCCGGCGCGTCAATCTGCCCCGCGTCTATCTCAAGCGGATCAAGCGCAAAGTCAAGATTCATGGGCACGTCCACTTCCAGCACCACTGGCTTAAGAGCACCCTCTCCTTCGAGTGTGCCGCCTTCCACCGCGAACGCTGCCGGAGCGAACGATAGCAACAGGCAGGCGGCGAGACAAAGCGCAAACAATTTTTTACTCATTTTTTACTCCTTTGTTTAATTCTTTTGGATTTATCTTAATTCTGTTTGGGGCAAAGAACGGGCTAATCCGCGAACTGCCGCATATCCGCGCTTAAACCGATTTTTACACCAACAGACCAAGACCATGTTTATACTCCTCCGAATCAGCGGTTTCAGCCGGTACTATTGTTGCACCGTCAAGGTGAGCATAAATCCCATATTGCTTTCTACAGGCTCGTTGTTTTCGTCTACCATATATATGGTAAGTATCGCGCCGTAGGTGCCGGCTTCCAAATCCTTATCCAAAATGATTTCTTTCATAACCGAACCCACAGGTAAGAGCGAAGATGTATAGACGACCTCATCTGTATCGTTAAGCGTCACCTCGAACCAAAACGGATAGGCGTTAGCATCCGAGTTGCCCATCACGGCGTCTGACGAGGCGCTTTTTCCGTCAGGAAACGTCCACGTCGTCGTCATATATGTCCGGAACATGCCTCTTGCTACTTTTTCTTCCACATCACGCTGTATTTGCTCAATATTGTTGTCGTCAATCACAAGGTTCCCCAGCGGGGTGCGCTCCTCCCCGATATCCGCGGCGGGGCGGGTAAGCACTATGACGGCGACGACCGCCGCGCAGACGATCGCGAGAGCGCCGAGGATCAGGACGATTCGCTTGGTGGTCAGTCCTTTCGTACTAGGAGTTGGCGGACTTGGCGCCGGTTCAGGTTTTTCCATCGAAATCACTCCGTTTCTTGGTGTTTTTTGGATTCCGGGACAAGCCCGGAATGACGAGGGAGGCGCTTAGTAGGCGGGTCTTGCCAACAGTGACGGGCGCTTAGGCGGTCTTGCCAAGTGACGGGGGAGGGATTGAACGTTCCGTCAATTTACTCCCCTTACAGGGGAGTCGCCCCCGAAGGGCGGAGGGGTTTCTGGGATAAGTATCTCTACCTTTCTGTCTCTATCTACGTTCACCGCCACTGCTGTCGCGAGCCCGGACGGCTTGCGGTCGTTCACCACTATCCTCTCGCCCAGCGGGGCGCCGCAGATGATATGGTCGTAGCGGATCCGCCGCTCCGCGAGAAACCGCTCCGTCGCCTCTTGGTATTCCTCCGTCCGCGATGTGACTATCACGATCATGTCATCCTCCGGTATGCTCCGCAGAAACTCCTCCGCCCCCTCCAGCAGCGTGTCATAGCCGTCGGTCTTGTAGCCGTTATGTTTGACCAAAGTGCCGTCCAGATCCAGGAACCAGGTGTGTCCGAGGGGAGAAAGACTGAGTTTTTCCGTCATGAGAGGCCACCTCCCAATCGCGCCCCGATCGCCCCGCCGGGGTGGTTCCGCCTTAGCGCGTCGATACTGACACCTTGCTCTAGGGCGATCTGCATCGCCAATTCCTGCAGGGCGATGAGGTTCAGCACCGTTGAGTTGTTAGGTAAAATATTCCACGGGTCGCCCTCATGCTCCAGTTCCATGATCAGCCGCCGGGGGATCTCCCGGTACAAAGAGCTGTCCCGGCTGAACGAGAGCAGCCAGAGCAGGCAGCCGCGCTCCCGGAGCAGGCGGGCCAGATGAACGGATTCCGCCGTCTCGCCGCTCTTGGAGAGGATGATCACGAGATCGCCGCCCCTGACTATGCCGAGGTCGCCGTGGACCGCCGAGTTGGTGTGCATGAAGGCGGCGGGCAGGCCGATGGAGTTCAGCGTGCCCACGAATTTTTCGCAGATGGGGACGTTTTTCCCCAGACCGGAGGCGACGATTTTCCCTCCGGCGTTCAGAGTGTTTACGCAGTCCTGTTTCAGGGCGCTGAACTCGTCTTCCCGGATCGAGCGGGCGGCGGCCGTGATGATTTTTAGCGTTTTTTCTAAATGCTCCATCATCTGAGCGCCTCCTCCAGATGGTACAGCCCGTTGTAAAAAGCGCCGCAGACCGAGTCGCAGTCCTGCCAGGCGTAGGTGGTCAGCGAGAGCCAGATGATCGCGTGCAGCAGTTTGATCGCCTTTTCCTCCGCGCCGGTGAGAGCGAAGAACTCTGATTCCATGTTTTCCCATCTGTTCGACTCTATCGTGAGGTTCACGGAGCCCGCGCCGATAGTCAGACGGAAGTCTTTCAGATTAAAACGATCGTAATTTCCGGCGATGGAGTAGTAGAGCTTGGCCCAGTCGTAGCTGGGGTCGCCGTAAAGCTCCGCGTGGCCGAAATACCCGCGCGGGTCGATGAATACGGGTTCGCGGCCGCCGCGCAGCATGATATTGGAAAAGGTGCAGTCGCCGTGGATAAAGGCAAAGCCGTCGCAGCGGAGGGCGTCCAGTTTTCGCTCTAAATCGCGCCGGTAAAAATAGATGTTGGGGCACTCGCGCCCGTTTACTACGATGCTTTTTTGATCGGCCAGCGGGACGAGGTCGCGGATCTTGCTCAGACGGGCCATGGTTTTGCCGTAGTACGCCTCTTTCAGGCTGAACGGATCGGCGGGTACGCGCCCCAAATCATGCAATCGTTTGAGGGCGTCAGTCACGCCGCGCAGGATATCGCGTTTTTCCGCAGTGGTGAGATCGGTGTATTCATATATGTTTTTGCCGGCGACGCGCTCCATGGTGAGCGGCTCCGTCGCGTAAATCTTGGGGATAGCGCCCGCGCCACCCGCCGCCGCCCGCTCGTACCAAGCCCGTTCCAACCGGGCGAGCCGCCGTCCCTGTTCGTCGAGCGCTTCTTTGACGACGGTATCGCCGTCTATGGTTATTTTATTGAAGGGGCGGCATTTTTCCGCGCCGAGGGCCTCATAGTCGGCGAGCAGTCCGATCTCTCTGGCCCCGGCCAGACCTAGTTCGGTGAATTTCATCTGACGAGATTTGAGGTGGCGCACGAACTCGCCGCTTTCCGGCGCGGTTTCCAGCACGGTCTTGTTTTCAAATATGAAAAGCCCGGCGACGCCGTTTTCCGTGGAGCGTTCTTCGGCGAATTCTCCGTCTCTGTAGCTCCAGCGGCAGGGGAAGGTCTGGGAAATCCCGATATAAGAGCCTGGTTTTTCTGAGATCGCAAAGTTTTCCGGTAAAATCAGATCCGACCAGATCAGCATAAAAGGGGCGCCCTCGGGGAGCAGAGCGGCGGCCTGCCCAAGTCCGGCGCAAGTGCCCTCGCCGGCCGCGTCTGTCACAAGGAATTTTACTTCGGCGAAGGCAGCGAGATACTCCCGCAGGACGTCGCTTTTGTAGTCGGCAATGACGATATAGCGTTTTTCCGGGAAGCGGCGGAACAGGTGAAAGAGGATGGGCAGGTTTTCCACCGGCACGAGGGCCTTGGGTTTATTGGCGGTCAGATGCTCCAGCCGCGCTCCTTTTCCGCCCGCCTGCACGATGATGTGGTTTATTTCCAAGGCTCTCACCTCCCTCATTGCGTTTTTTTGGATTCCGGAATCCATCTCCCAGGTCAGGCGGGGCGTCGAGGACGCCGCCCCCTACGTCCGCGCATTCATCTCCCAGGGTCAAGCGGTGCGTCGAGGACGCCGCCCCCTACGTCCGCGCATCCATCTCCCAGGTCAGGCGGTGCGTCGAGGACGCCGCCCCTACGCCTCTCCCAACTCTCAACTCTCCTCTCTCCTCTCTCAACTCCCAACTCTCCCTTTCTCAAATGCCGAGTATCTGCCGATTCTCATAGGCTTCGTATAACGCCCGGAATATATAGTAGTCGGCGGGTTTGGTGATCTTGATATTGTTCTCGGGGCTCATGACGGTGTGCATTTCCGCGCCGTAAACACTGCAGAGATGCGCGGAGTCGATGGTGCGGACGCCGTCGCGCCGCGCCCGCTGATAGAGGTCCCAGATCATGGAAAACCTAAACGATTGCGGGGCCTTGGCCGTGAACATCTCCGCCCGCGGCGGCACTTCCGCGATCCGGCCCGCGCCGTCGAGGCGCACTACGCTTTCCGTGGCGGGTTCGGCGGTGATGGCCGCGCCGCGTTCTTTGACCTTGGCGATGTTGGCGGAGATCAGCTCGGCAGTGATCAGCGGGCGCACCCCGTCGTGGATCAGCACGATGTCGTCCGGGGCGCAAATACCCTCCAGCGCCTGCAGGCCGTTGTATATGGAGAGGTCGCCGCCCTCGCCGCCGGGGACGACGCGGCTGACTTTTTCCAAAGCATACTGGCGAAGCATATGCCGGAAATCCCGGATCCAGTTTTCCACGCAGACGACGGTGATATCGTCTATCTCCGGGTGAAATTCAAAATGTTCCAGCGTGTAGATGATGACGGGCTTGCCGTGCAGCTCGAGAAACTGCTTGGGTTTTGCTCGGGCGTTCATGCGCTGTCCGGCGCCGCCGGCGAAAATCAGCGCCCTGTTCATGGCCCCGCCTCGCCTGACAATACCAGATCTTTGACATATCGGTAGATCTCGCGGCCGGACGTGCCGTTAGAAAAGGCGCCCGCCTCGCGGGCAATCTCCTCTCCCCGGGCGCGGGCGGCGGACAGTTCCCCGGTCTCGTCGTCTCGGATGAGGGAGTCGATATAATCCCCCAACCGCGTGGCGTCCTGGATCATGATGGGTTTGCCGGCGCGCTGACACATAGTCACCAGAGAGCTCCAGTCGCCGAAATAGGCGTCCGACCAAGCGATCGCCCGGTGGAGGTCCGGCGTGTCGTCAAAAATCCCCCAGCCCCCCTGTTTGTACTCCGCGGTAATCTGCTCGTACTCGCCGAGCAGGCGCGGGCGCATGGAGCGGTAGGTCGCCTCGTTCAAGGGGTGAGGCCGCCACCAGAGCAGGGCGTCGCCGCGGGCGCGGAACACCTCCAGCACCGCGCGCAGTTTTTGCAGATAGGCCTCGTCCTCCGCCAGGATGGCGCTGATATTGGTATTATAGAAAACAGTTTTCTTTTTCCCGCCATCCGCCTTAAAGAGCAGGGCGCGCCAGGCTTCCGGCAGAGTGAAATCCTCCGGCCGGCTGTTTATGACCTTGTCGTATTTGGGACTGCCGAGGGCGACGAACTTATCCTCCGGTTTGCCGAACTTATCACCAAAAGCTTCCCGGAAAACCCGGATATAGGTGGCGCGGACTTTTTCCGACTGGACAAAGACTTTATGGGCGTACACGCAGCCCGCGACGGT
>JAISAH010000029.1 GCA_031266805.1 Gracilibacteraceae bacterium | reverse complement strand
TCCGCAATCACAGACCGGTTTTCCGGACGATAGAGGAAGTCGGGTTGATATTGAAGTCGTCACCGACGACAATGAAATTGTGATTTACGAACTGCAGATCCTGCACGATCCGTCATTGCCGAAACGCAATATTTTGGCGGCGTCACACAGGATATTTGACAGCGCCGCGCCCGGCGACTCTTATAGAGAGTTATTGAAAAAAACACCTAAAATCATACAGATCAATATATTGTGCTACAACATACGCGGCGACAACGCCGATATCGTACAGCCGATACAGATGCTATTCACAAAGCCGCCGCACACAGTGGCGGACGATACAATTACCCAGTTTGACGTACAACTGCCACGGTTTATAAAATTGATAGAAGAAGACCGCGTCGACTACAAAAACGCGCTGCACTGCTGGCTGATGCTGTTTTGGAAATCCCATGAGTTGAAAAAATCACCCCAGGAGGTGTTGAAGATGTATCCGCAATTACAGGAATTCGCGGACGCAAATACGGGATACGGCGACTTTTGCCAACGCTACAACTTGGTGGCGGCGGACAGGACCACACTCAAGAGATACGCGATGTGGATAAACGAAGCTCTTCGCCGAGAAGGTGAAATCGCCGGCGCGATTGAAGAAAAAGACGCTGAAATTGCAGAAAAAGACGCTGAAATTGCAGAAAAAGACGCCGAAATTGCTGGGAAAGACGCCGAAATTGTCAACAAAGACGCTGAAATTGCTGGGAAAGACGCTGAAATTGTCAACAAAGACGCCGAAATTGCCGACCTCAAAGCGCAGTTGAAACGTTTCAAAGACATTTGATGCTCCCCTCCAAGCCGCCCAATCAGCGGCGGCAAGCCCGGCAATACCTTTGACCCCAAGGGCAGCGTCATTCGCGGTACCGCAGGGGCGGCATTTTGCCGCCCGTTTTTTTTGCGTACGCGAATTTCCACCCCACGCGCCGCATAAAATGATCATAATACCGCCGCCCACTCCCCACTAATCACTCCCCACTAAAAAAGGAGGTCCCATGTCCCTGCCGGTACTGTTCCTGACCGCGGCGGCCCTTTCTATGGACGCTTTCGCCGTGGCCGTATGTAAGGGGCTGAGCATGGACCGCGCCGATTGGAAAAAATCCGGTATTGTCGGCGCCTATTTCGGTTTGTTCCAGGCATTGATGCCCCTGACCGGATTTCTGCTGGGTACGCGCTTTGCCGCCCGGATCAAGGCCGTCGATCATTGGGCGGTCTTCCTTCTGCTGGGGATCATCGGCGGCAAAATGATCAAAGAGAGCCGGGAATACTATATAAATCCGCCGGGGAACGGGGAGGCGGTGAACGCCGGCGTGATGCTGCCTTTGGCGGTGGCTACAAGCATCGACGCTCTGGCCGCGGGTCTGACGTTCTCGCTTCTTCACGTCCATATTGTGCCGGCGGCGCTTCTGATCGGCGCGGTCACGTTTACGGTCTCCGCTCTCGGCGTGAGGATCGGCGGTTGGTTCGGCGGGCGTTTTCACACCAAAGCGGAGCTGGCCGGCGGGATCGTTTTGATCGCGATCGGCTTGAAGATCCTGCTGGAGCATTTGATGTGGATTTGATCAGACGAAGGGTTCCAGAGACGATTCGTCCTCTTCAAATGTAGTCTGACCTAATTCGTTGATCTGAATCTCGTCCGTCTCCCCGTATTGATACATCTGATCCAGCATTTCAATGGCGGTACGGATGCGGGTGCGCAGGAGATAACCGTATTTCTCGGTAACCGCCAGTAATTTCTCGGGATCGAAACTCGGGCGCCAGCCGTAGGCTTGACCGTGGTACTGCTGGATCTTGGTCAGAACATCGAGTATCTCCTCTTTGTTGAGGGGAAGCAGCTGTGTGGCGGAGGCGACGCCGGACAGCACCGTTCCTATTTCCTCTTTGATTTCCTGGGAAAGCAGGGCCTCTTCCAGATTCGCGTGTTCGTGTTTGGCTTCAATGACATCCGGAATATAAGACGCGTTGAAAGCGAACAGGCTGAAGGTTCCCTCTATGCGCTTCGGCTTCAGCAGCATAGCCATATTGCCATATGCCGATAACCGCGCTTTTTTGCTCAGCCGGCCGGTCAGCTCGGCCTCGTCGAAAAGCAGCGCCCAGCCGTTATAGCCCAGCTCCAGGAACAGGCGCGACAAAAACGCGAAATAATCCGTGACATGCCGGGTTTTGACAAAATTAACGTTAAATACGGCGCTCTGGTTATAGACGCGTTTGTAAATTTGGCGAACGGTGGAATTTGCCATGAAATCCCCTTCCATATCCCCCAGAAGCGCGTATTTCTCCTCGTCGCTCTGAGTGCCCAGGTAGGATTTCAAAACAAAAAACAGCCGGTTTGTTTCCAGCCCGGTCAGACAGTATTCCAGCAAAGACGACGCGGCCGGGCTGCCGGGTGAAAGATGCTCAAGGGCGGCGGCGATCCCGGGCTGAACCTGACCCGGAAGATAGGCGCCCTGCAGCGCTTTCGGGTATAAGAGATGCAGGCCGGACAGGGGCGTCTCTTTGCTGAGGGTGACCGCGCTGACGACGGTGTTCTGCTGCCGCGCCATGCCGGCGACCGTGTTCAGCAGATGGGTCTTGCCTTCGCCGTATTTGCCGGATATGATCCGGCCGCCGGAACGGTGGTCTTCCGCCAGCTGTTCCAGCGCGTCGCGCAGTTCCCGCAATATCTTCGGACGGGCCGATGAGAAGCAGAACCCCACCTCCCGGGAAGAGATTCCGGAACGCAGAGCCTCGATGATGCGCCGGGCATAAAAATCACTCATATCCCATACCTCCGGTATCCGCGGCGTCGGCGGCGCCTTCCGGCGCGGCCGGCCCATCCTGTCCCGCGAAAAGACGCGCGGACATCATCTCCAGTTCCCCGGGAGCGTACCGCTGCCGGGCCAGCTTGTCCAGATCGGCGATATCGGCGAACAGGTTAAACCGGCGGCTTTCGACCTCATTCTGGACGCGCATCCAGAGCGCCTGGTAAGATTTGAGCCCGGCGGACTCGTTATCCGTCAATTCCCGGTCAAAGGCAAATACAAACATAATGTGACTGAGGGTATCGATCTCGTCGATCAATTCCCGGATGCTCTCGTAGGCGTCCTCCCGCCGCATTTTGGTATACCGGATTTCTTCCAGGAAGGAGCCGCCCGTCAGAATCTCCAAATCATCGATACCGATTACCAATCCGGTATAACCGGCGATCCGAAGGACTTCCACCAGGGAACGGAGCATATGCCGCGCGTTGTGCTTGGTGATCTTGGACGGCGACATCCCCAGCTTGCGCAGCGCGGGCGCACGCACGCCTTTCTCGCCGGTCGTCCAGGCCGTCAGCAGTTCCTTGGAGGACGGTTCCAAAAAAGGGTAGCCCAGGATCCCGCCGGTCATCAGCCCGGCGCAGATGGCAAAGTTCTTGTCGATGCGGGGGTTCCTGAAGAACATCTCATTCAATTGAGCGCGCGTCTCCCGCCGGGTAATGGGATCAAACAGATCCTTGCCCGTCAGATAATCCATGAAACTCATGCCCGCGGGGATCTCTTCCGGGGAATAGCCCATCTCGGCGATGATTTTTCGCGCGCAGTTTTCCAGACAGGACGGCAAATCCACGGCTTTCAAGGCTGCCGAGTAGATATCCTTGAAATCGTGAATCCAGGTGCTTTTGGCCGTGAGAGACGCGGTCTTGTAGCCGCGTTTGGCGGCTTCGGACAGGAACTGCTTCAG
>JAISAH010000026.1 GCA_031266805.1 Gracilibacteraceae bacterium | reverse complement strand
AGGGAAATTTTTCACATACGCGGCACCACATTTCGCGGAATTTTTTCGTTTTCGGGCCAGGGACCCTTGGAAAGTCCGCATTGTTATACTAAAAAACCGTTTTTGCCGTCAAAGTCAAGCCAAAGCGGAGCTGGGCGAAGCAAATAATCTTACAAAAATCCAAAACAAGCTGCTGGATAAAATCGGAAATGTGATTGATGGCATTATCGAATACAGGAATGATTCATTTTATACAAAAAAGAAAAACGGCGAACGGATTGAATTCCCGTTGGAGGCGGAAGGGTTTCGAAAATTCGGTTTGCTGTGGAAACTCTTGAAAAACGGCTTGTTTGAGAAAGGCAGCATCCTTTTCTGGGATGAACCTGAAGCTAACATCAATCCTGAATTGATGTCTGTGCTTGTCGATGTCTTGCTGGAACTGGCTCGAAATAATGTGCAGATATTTATCGCCACACATAGCGAAATATTGGCAAACTTTTTCTCGGTAAATATGAAGAAAAATGACAAAGTGATGTTTTACTCATTGTTTAAGGATAAAGGGCAAATCGATTTCGACTCAAACGACAGGTTTGATTTGCTCAACCCGAACAAGCTGACCGAAGTGCCCGTTAGGATTTATGAGAAAAGGCTTGACAAGGTGTTTGGCGATGAATGATGCGATAAAAAAATTATGGTGCAGCGCAATAGAAAAAGAATTGTCCAATCAATTGCGAGAATCGATCTGCATAGCCAAGATATGGCAGCCGAAGATATATGTCATCAATGATGAGATGGCCAAGGAACTTGAAATAATAGTCAGCTAAATGGCACAGGACGCTTGCCCAGACACACGTCAAAGCCAATTACGTCCTGCGTTAGCCACTTGATGTTCGGGTCGGCGGCTTCCTTCTCGACTTCGGCCAGAGAATTCATTTCCTCCGACTCTTTAATTTCCCTCCGTAATTGCCGAAATAATATATGATTGCCGGAATAGAAGTATTCTTGGGAATTGTCGTTACGGTTCAGCGACGACCCGCCCCCACCGTCACTGTTGGCAAGACCGCCTAAGCGCCTGCGGCGCAAGGCGCTCTAGGCCCCAGCACGGACTCGGGCTTCGCCGCTAAAGCGGCAGTCTCGTACCTGCATTCTGGGCTTGTCCCAGAATCCATCTTCCATTCTGAAGGGTTAAGGAGATTGGATTTCGGCATAAAGCCGGAATGACGAGACTTCATTATGGTAGAATATAGGCGATAATGTGACATTTTATCTAAAATGTTACATTGGAGCCGTGTTGCTGAGTTTATCAGGGTTTAGGCCCTGATTTTTTTGTGCCCAAACGGTAAAAATCACGTCGCCGCCACCGGGGAAGATCCGCTCAAAGCGGGCGTTTCAGGCGTTATGTAACATTTTAGATAAAATGTTACATTGGCGAACCTGACGAAACGCGGTGGCGGACATGGAAAAACGCTATAACTTCCGGCTCTACCCGACCAAAACGCAGGAAAAACAGATCCGGCGCAACTTCGGCTCTGTGCGCTTCGTCTACAACTATTTCCTGAACAAGCGCATAGAGCGCTTCAAGGCGGACGGGAGTTTTTACAGCTACGGCGAGGCCGCGAAAGACCTGACGGCGCTGAAAAAAACGGCGGGCTACGAGTGGCTCCGGGAAGCGGACTCCCATTCCCTGCAGAACGCCCTGAAAAAAATGGATCGCGCCTATGCCGCCTTCTTTCGCCGGGTGCGAGAAACCCGCGGCGCGCCGGGCTTTCCCCGTTTCAAGCGCAAACGAGAGACCCGCCGGTCGTACACGAGCCAGTCGCAGGCGGGCCGGGCCTACATCGAACTCGGGGAGCGGGCGATAAAACTGCCGAAGCTGGGCCTGGTCAAATGCCGGGTGTCGCGGCAGGCGGAGGGCCGGATCGTCAACGCCAGCGTTTTTCAGGTCCCGAGCGGCAAATACTACGTCTCGGTCTGCTGCACCGATATCGAAGCGCGCGAACTGCCGCGGACGGGCCAGGCGGTCGGGCTCCACCTCGGGATAAAGGATCTGGCTATTGCTTCCGACGGGCGGACCTTTGAGAACGGCCGTTTTCTGGAAAAAGCGCAGAAGAAGATCTCCCGGCTGCAGCGGCGCCTGTCGCGAAAATCAAACGACAGCGCCAGCCGGGAAAAAGCCCGGATAGCCTTGGCCAAAGCCCATGAGCGCATGAAAAACCAGCGAACGGATGCCCTGCAGAAACTGACCACCCAGCTGACGCGCGATTACGACCTGATCTGCGTCCGGGGCGAAGAACTGCGGAAAATGGCGAGGCGACGGCCGTTCGCCCGTTATCTGGCGGACGCCGCCTGGGGCGAGCTAATCAGTAAGCTTCGGTACAAATGCGGCTGGTACGGCAAAACGCTCGCCGTGATCGACCCGAGTTACCCGAGTACGCGGATCTGCGGCGCCTGCGGCCATAAAAGCGGCGAGGCGTCCGCGGGAAAACGGACCGGAGTGTGGACTTGCCCCGAGTGCGGCGCGACGCACCAACGGGCGCGGAACGCGGCAGCGAACACTTTAGAGGAAGGGCGGCGGCTGCTCTCGACGGCCTGACGGGAAAAGGGCGGCGGAGGCGCGATGAGTGAGTATTTAGAGGTGTCCATAACAGTACGGCCGGGCAGGCCGGAACTCAACGCCTGCGGAGAACGCGTCCCTCGGCTTGCCGGGGCGTTCGGCGAAGCAGGAATTCCAGTTACTGGGAACGCCAAATCCCGTATTTTGTCAAAAAAACGCAATGATGAATCAAGGGCATTACAGCAACCCTCCCTCGTCATTCCGGGCTTGTCCCGGAATCCAAAAAAACAGCGTGAGAATTAGATTTGTGAGCGGCGAATGAGAAAACAACAGCAATGGCAAATATTGGATTTGCTCCAAACCATAGAGGAAGCGCAGGCGGCGGGTCTGTACGCCGACTGTCAGGACGGCGCGCTCGGCATCATCAGGTACGTCGAAAGCCTTGAGGGCGAGGGCACGCGGACTGCCGAGCTTCTGGCGGAATACTACGAGCTGCTTTTCCGGGCGGACGGCGGTGAGATCGGCGCGGAAGTTTTGCGGGAGCATTTGCGCGCGATCGGCGCCGGCGTCAGGAGCGAGCTGCGCCCGAATAAAATCGAAGCCGTTTTCCTCTCCTACAACGCCAGTATGGCGGACTGCCTGGAATCCGTTTACCTCGCCGCCAAGGCCGACCCGGCGTGCGAGGCCGTCTGGCTGCCCATACCGTATTTTGAGCGGAATAACGACGGCTCCCTCGGCGCGGCGCGCTATGAGGGCGCGGAGAGCTACGGCGTAAGTTTTGCGTGCGCGGACTGGCGCGGATACGACATGAAAACGCGGCGGCCCGACGCGATATTTTCCTTTGCTCCCTACGACGCGGATAATTATGTCACCGCTGTCCACCCGGATTTCTACTTTGAGCGGCTGCGCGGTTTGACAGACTGTCTTGCCTACATTCCGTATTTTGTCTGCACCGGAGACGTCCCGGAACATTTCTGCACCGTCGCGGGCTGCGTGTACGCCCATAAAGTCTTTGTCCAGTCGGAAAAAGTCCGCGCCACCTATATCCGGGTTTTCCGGGAAGCTTTTGGTGATAA
>JAISAH010000022.1 GCA_031266805.1 Gracilibacteraceae bacterium | reverse complement strand
TTGTCAACCGGGCCGGGGGTTCCGGCTTCAAAGGATATGGACGGCGGAGCGTCGCGCCGCGCGACCACCTTGTATTGGTCGGTATCGCCTGTCTGCTCGAAGCCGCTGAATATCAGTTCGTCCGTGCCTGCTGTATAGCTTACCGTGAGGATTTCTCCGGCGCGGACAATGCTGCCGCTCGTCAAGGTATCGCCGCCCCGACTAACGGAGAGCGTGCCGTTAGCCGGGTTAGAAAAATTTACCGTGTACGCGAATGTGGCGAATATGCTTCGCGTCGGCGCGACCGTCGTTGTGAACGTCGTCTCGCCCTGCACATTGTCGAGCCTCACGCCGTCAACGCTGATGGTGTCAATGACATAATCATCCGCAGTCACGCTGACGGTGTACTGACCGTCCTCGTCCTGCGCAACCGTTATCTCGCCGCCGTAACCGTAATCGACGTCAATCACATCCTGTTCGGGAGGTTCGGGTGTGTATATATCGTCATTGGGGTCATAGTCCGCGCGCTCGAATTTCAGCGTCGGATAGGCTGTTCCCTCGACATACTCCCACGGCGCGTCCGCGCCCGTGCGTCCGTTGTTGAGGGCGGTGGCCAGCTCCGCAGACGCGAACTCGGCGGCAGTCCTGGGGTGAATGACGGTTTTGGCATTCGCGGTACCCCAACCGTCATCGCCTGCTACATGTGATGAGCCGAAGATTTCTGTACCGCTCTCAGGAAGGTAATATATATTCGAGAAAGCAGCCATAACATGAAGGTCAGTGAAGCCTGCTTGGCTCCCAAATCCGATAATTATCGCCTTTGAGTTATCAGGAGAGAGTTCCTTATACGGGTTCTGTACGGTTCCGTAATTGAACACATTACTGATAGCCAACTTTCCGGCGGATACCCAGGGAGTAAGATAATCATCTGATACAGCACCAAATAAGCCGGCAACCGAATTATATGATGCAGCTATTCCGACTATATTTACAGTACCTGCATTGTAGCAATCTGAAACGATTAACTGCTTTACGGGTTGACCATTTTGTGCTATCGAATCAGCGCCGCTGTTCGGCACACAAAACAAACCACCCGCAGGGCCTTTGGTAACAGCCCAAATTGTGCCGTAATTCGCGCAATTGCGCATTTCACCCACAAACCCGGCGGCTATTCCGGCTAAATTCGTACCGCCATCTAATTGATCGGTTAACTCAATGAGTTCAGAAGTCCTATTTATACCGATTTCCGCGAAATTGACGCAGTTAATAATTTTGCCGGGGACATATTGGCCGGCTACTTCTTTGCACCCGTTATATACAACAATGCCTGCCGCGTAAACGGCTGAACCGCCAGGCGGTTTAGGCTTAACAACACCTGTTACCGTTACGTACTCAATTGTTCCGTAATTTCGCACCGCAACGCCCGCCATATAGGAATGCCCCTTAAAGGTCAGGTCAAGATTAAGATTTTTAACCACACCTTCGGTCCCTATCGTATGAAAAAGCGCAATAGCTCTCCCTGTACCCGCCGATGTGCTTTCATTTTTCAACGTTAATGTTTTACCGTTGCCGTCAAACGTACCGACATACGGAGCAGTGCTGTCAGTTGTTCCTACATTCGAGCCGGCAGCAGCGATTGAAGCCCAGTCATCTGTAACTTCAATGTCAGCCGTCAGCACGGCGCATAGACTTGTCTCACCGCCATCGACGCGGGATTTGAAGTCCAGCAGTTCCGCCGCCGTGCCTATTTGCAGGGGGGGTTCTAGAGTGCCGTTACCCCCCCCCCCGGGTCGGCGGAGACGCCAATAACCGCGACGAGCGAGAACATCATCGCGAAGATGAGCGCCGCCGCCAATGTTTTTTTCAGTTTCATGTAACGATCTCCTTTTTCTCCCACACTGCGGCAGTGGGCATCCTTGATTTTGTGCCGCCGGATACGCCATTAAATTAGCAATGACTAACCTCATCTGAACGCTATTGTCGGCGGCTAACTTTACCTAATGCTATTATATCCCTCTGGAATTGAGTTGTCAATAGGGAATTTTTAATTTTTTTGTTTTTTTATTGGGTGTACGACACTGAGACTGGCCGGGGGACTTCTGGTTTTCACTTCACCCCTCCGCCCCCCTGCGGGGGGGGCACCTCCCCTTGAAAGGGGAGGCGGGGTAGCTCGGGTCTCGTTGTCGGGGGTTCCTTGCCTCCCCTGAGGAGGGGGGTAGCTCGGGTATCGTTGTTGGGGGTTCCTTGCCTCCCCTGAGGAGGGGGGTAGCTCGGGTATCGTTGTTGGGGGTTCCTTGCCTCCCCTTTCAAGGGGAGGTGGCCTCAGAGGGAGGGGCGCGCCCTCCCTCTGAGGACGGAGGGGTCTGCCGCGAAGCGGCGGAGGTCACCCGCGAAAAAAGGCGTTTGTGCTTCACGCACATTTTCCGGTAATTTTAGGACTTGCATTTGTTTTGCCGCATATTGTATTCCCTCTCGAATATTAATATAATTTGGCAAGAGCCGAAATGTACGAATATTCACAACTAAAAGGAGGAGATTTCTTATGGCAAAACCGCAGTTTGATTTCACGGGCAAAGTCGCTTGGGTCACCGGCGGGGGAACAGGGATTGGCCAATCCGTAGCCGTAGCTTTTGCGCAATTGGGGGCTAAAGTGGTCGTTTCCGGGCGCTCCAACGGCGATGAGACGCTTCGTTTGATCAAAGAAGCCGGAGGCGACGCCAAGTTTGTGCGTTGTGACATCAGTAAAGCCGCGGACGTACAGAACGCCGTCCAGACAGTCGCGGACACCTACGGCGGACTGAATATCGCCTTCAACAACGCCGGGGTCGGCGTCGTAGGCATTCCTTTGGCGGAGCAAACAGAAAAAGACTACGACTACATCATGGATACCGACCTCAAAGGCCTTTTTTTCTGCATGAAGTACGAAATCCCCGAAATGCTCAAAGCCGGCGGCGGTTCCATCATCAACACCGGCTCCGTGGCCAGCGTCATCGGCGATCCGGGCATGGCGGTCTATGTCGCGGCCAAACACGGAGCGGCAGGCATGACCAAAGCGGCGGCCTGGGACTACGGCCGGCAGAATATCCGCGTAAATCTGCTCGCCGCCGGTTTCACCAATACGCCCATGACGTCCAATTGGCTGAGCGATCCTAAAATGGTCGAGATGGTTTCTTCCTGGAACGCTCTGGGCCGATACGCGATGCCCGATGAAATGGTCGGTCTGGTCCTGCTGCTGGCCTCACCGCTGGGATCGTTCATGAGCGGCGGCGTGTACTGCGTGGACGCCGGACAATCCGTACATTGAGCGGATCAATGGGAAACAGCCGGGAGGTACTGCAGTGACCGCTCAGAGCGTTAAATGCGTGCTGGCTTTCAAATGGGCCAGAAATCCTTTGGACGCGCGGGTCGGTTTTGACGGCGCGGTCGACTGGAGTTTCGCCAATATGGCGGCGAGTGACGACGATGCCGCCGCGGCCGCCGCCGCGCGCAATCTAAGTGACGATATCGTCGCGCTGACTGTGGGTAACGGTGATACGGCCTGGGCGGCCGCGCGCGGCGCGTCCTGCACGGTGACGGTCCCGGATCCCCAAATCGGTCTGGACAGTTCATGGACGGCGCGGCTTTTAGCCGGCGGCGTGCGTTATATCGGCAAGGTTGATGTGGTTCTGGCAGGCGACTGCGCCTGGGACACAGCGGTCCCTGTCCTGCTGGGCGCCTGCCTGGGCTGGCCGACTTTGGCCGGGGTTATAGAGGCAAGGCGGGAAGGCGGCGCTCTGCGCGTAGTTCGCCGCGCCGAATCCGGAAACGAGACGCTGGAAGTCAGGCCCCCCGTCGTATTGGCGGTGCTGGCTCGCCATGCGGAAAAAGAGCCTCCGGGCATGAAAGCGATTCTGGCGGCGCGAAAGAAGCCGGTAGAAAAAATGACCGCCGCTGATCTGGGCGCGGCACCCAGCGCGGATAGCCTCGTTTTGCGCGGCTCGGCCCTGCCGCCCGCGACGAAAGCGCAAATTTTCGCCGGTCAGGATCCGGCCGGCGCGGCCGCGCGGCTGATTGCGGCGCTAAGGAAGGAGGGAGTGCTTTGAGCGGCAGTGACTGTTGGGTGATCGCCGCGGATACCGGGCCGATAGCCGGGATGATCGACGCGGCCCGTTCTTTGGGAGGAAAAATAACCGCGGTCGCCGCCGGCGGCCGGGCCTTGGCGGACAAAGCCGCCGCCGCCGGTCCGGACGAGGTCAGATGGTTCGCTCCGTCTCAGGGATCGCCGCCCGAAAGCTTGGCTCCGGTCGTCGCGCGCGATGTCGCCGCCGCTTCGCCGCGGGTAATCCTGTCTTTGCCGGACGCCGCTTCGCGCGTGGTATGGGCGGCGTCGGCTTTCGCTTTAGGCGCGCCGGCCGCCGGCGCCGTCACCCAGCTGCGCGCGGAGGGGGATCTGGTGCTGGCCGTCCGAGCGGCGGCGCAAGGCAAAGTGTTGGAAATTATTGGAAGCACAGGTCTACTGGCCGCCGTTTTCGACGCCGCCGACATCACTTATACAGGTCAGGCAGCCCCCATAACAGAGATGCGCCCCGCCGCCGGCGAGGATAAATTCGCGGCTGCCCTGCGCCTGGCGCCGGACGCTGACGGCGGCGCACCGGAGGAATCCGGCTTGCGCGCGGCCGCTCGCGTCATTGGCGTCGGACTGGGGGTGCGCAAACGCGAGCGGCTGGCCTGGGCGGAATCTTTGGCCGCCGACTTGGACGCGGTATTGGCTTGCTCGCTGCCGGTCAGCGACGACTTGGAATGGTTCGGCGAGTCACGGGTGATCGGCATATCTTCCAACCGCATTGCCCCGCAGCTATATCTCGCTCTGGGCATTTCCGGCCAGCCGCAGCATATGTCCGGCGTCCGTGACGCCAGAGTCGTCGCCGCCGTCAATAACGATCCGGAAGCTCCTGTTTTTAACCGATGCCACTATGGTATCGTCGGCGATCTGGCCGAAATTCTCCCCGCGCTGATTGACGCGGTAAATGAGTAAAATGAATGACTGTATAAGGGAGGGAAATTCTATGTCCGCAGGAAACAATTTTGATACCGAATATGACGTAGTGGTAGTCGGTTCCGGAGGATCAGGCAAGTCGGCCGCCCTGACCGCCGCCCAAGCCGGATTGAGCGTGGCTGTTTTGGAAAAGATGCCCGAAACCGGCGGCACTTCGTCATTCGCGGAAGGTCAGGCCGCCTTTGAGTCGAGCGAACAAAAAGCCCGCGGCGTGCCCAAAGAAGAAGGCCGCCATTTTCCCAGCAAAGAAGAAGGCTTTCGCCGTTTCATGGATTACAGCCACCATCGGGCCAACCCGGATGTCGTCCGGATGTTCGTCGATAACGCCGCTGAAACCATAGATATTTTCAAATCATTGGGCGTGGTGTATTCAGACGTACTGGCTTACGCCATGGATCAGCCGGATGAATTGATCTCTTTCCACCGGCCCGACGGACTGGGCGCTTACTGCCAGGAAGTTCTCCTAAAAGCCCTTCAAGCGCTCAATGTGGACGTCTTCACCTCGACAAAGGCCGAACACCTGATCGTCAAAGACGGCAAGGTGATAGGCGTCGCCGCTGCCGACAGCGAGAACAACAAGCTGAGTATCGGCGGCAAGGCGGTGGTTTTAGCCACCGGCGGGCACGGCAACAACCTGGACCTGTTGGAAAAATACACTATACTTGGGGCGAACGCCCATTTCGAAAGCCCGCCCGTGCCCACGCAGAATACAGGCGACGGGTTATTGATGGGGCTGGAAGTCGGGGCGGCCGCCTTTAACCTGGGGGTGGCGCAGATGGGCTATACCGGGCGGGGCAAGCTCGCTTCCTCCCAGTCCGGCGCCGCCGGCTTCCATCCCTGGCTGTGGGTGAACAGATACGCCCGGCGTTTTGCCTCTGAAGAACTCGCTTTGAGTTTCGCCAACTGCGGCATGACTTTGGCGCGGCAGCCGCGCACGGACAGCTTTGGCATTCTTGACGAGGATATGATCACTTACCTGGAAACCGAGGGTTCGCTGATCGCTTTGGGCGATTTTGTCCCTTATAAGAGTAAAATGACCGGGCTGCGCGACGAATTGGAGCGCGATGTGGAAAAAGGAACCACGGCATGGACGGCGAATACTCTTGAGCAATTAGCGGAAAAAATCGGGATTGATCCTCAGGTTTTTGCGGAAACGGTAAAACGTTACAACCAATTCTGCGATCAGGGGCATGACGCGGATTTTTACAAACCGGCCCGCTATTTGAAGCCGGTGCGAAAACCGCCCTTCTACGCGGTCAATGTGTGCGTGGCCGTGCTGAATACATGCTCAAATCTCAGGGTCAACGGCAATCTGCAAGTCACCGATAACGATTACCGGCCTATTCCGGGTTTGTACGCGGTAGGCAACGACGCTTCCGGTCTGTACGGCGACGCCTACGCTCTGGATATACCGGGCGCTACCAATGGATTCGCTCATACGTCCGGCCGGGTCGCCGCCCGGCATATCATCACCGTGCTGGGAAGTGCCTGAAAAGGCGGCGCCCTGAAAGAATGGAGGCGGCAGTGGTATTTAAAGGACCGGCCGGTTTCGGCCGCATTATGAATATTAGCATGAATACCGCGTTATGTTTGGCGATCTCTTTTTTGATACTGTCTGTTATGCAGCGGCAGCCGGGAATGGAAGATATACAGGTCCTCACCCCGGCGGCATACCTGCAGACGTTTATCTCCAGTTTCGTTGTCGCTTACACCCTGGCGGATATCATACCGGCGTTTTCCTGGGGCGCCGCTCTTTTAGGCGCGCTGCGCGTCAGGAATAAGCTCTGGGCGCATATCATCCTCAGTATTGAACTGGGTTTGGTCTACGCTGTTTCAATCCTTTTTGTCTGCTCCTTCATAAACAATTTCCTGACTTCCGGCATGGCCGGCGTAATAGGTTTCTTTCTCAGCTTTATTCCGCTTATTCTTCCGCTGGCCATGGTACTGGTCGTCATCCTTTTGGTCCCGCTGCGGAAAATGGCCGTCGGCATCAGCGGGTTTGACCCGATCCGGCGGAACGGCGCATAAACATCAGACAGAGGAAAAGCGTTGTGGAGATCAAAGAAATCATAGCCAAACTCCAGGCATTTCAACTCAGGCTAATGACCGAAGGGAAAGGCGGCGCCTTGATCCACACTTACAGCGTCGTCAGTCCCGGTCAGAAACAGTTCTTTTCCGCCTGTCTCTATGTGGGCTGCGTTTCGCAGCTTGCGGCGGAGCCGGATTTGGATTCGCCGTGCAACTTAATTTGCGTTGAGGACGTCCCGCTGCCGGCGGCGTATTTGCGCGGCGGCGCGGAAAGAAATATCTATCTGGCGCCGGCCGGCGCCGCGCGGGAGGATTTACTTCAAAGAGTCGGCGATATCATGCTGGATGAAGCCGTTATCATCAGCGGAAAACGCCGGCTTTTTGCCGCGCTTCACTCCAACAGAGGCTTGCAGTATTTGATCGACGTCGCTTCCGATATCTTTGAAAATCCGATCTTCGTCACCGATACGGCTTTTCAGCATCTCGCCAATACGCGGGAAACGGTTTTCGCGGACGTCGCAATGGAAGAACAAAAGGAATTGGGCTGTATTCATGAAACCATTATGCAATCCCTCAAGCGGGCGATGATTTTTGAAAAAGCCCATCAAAGCGATAAGACCATCATTGATAAAAAGCCCAGGACAGAGGAGACATGGATGTTTCGCTCCGTGCGGATCGAGGGTGTTGTGGTCGCCGATATCGCTATCGTTGATCATTGCCGCCCTTTTAAAGATACTGACCATAAACTGCTCAACCATTTAAGCGAAATTTTGTCAATAGCCATCGAAAAGAATGATTTTTTTGAGACGAATAAAGGCGTGATGTTCAACTATTTTTTGACTGATCTTTTAAGCGGCAAGGTCAAAAGTCTCAAATCCGTCGAACAGCGCAGCAAATATTTGAATTGGAAACTTTCCCATTGGTTTCAGGCCGTCGTGATCATTGATCATAGAGAAAAACTGTTCGGCAATAAGATTCGGCAAATCGGCGCGCAGATCCGGCAAATCGTTCCGGATTGCCGCTGGACATTCTTCGAGCAAAATCTGACCGTCCTGATAAGCCGCCCGGACAGTGGCATCTTTCGCGGCAAAGAGATGTCCCTGTTAAATGATTATTTTCCAAATAACGGTCTGTCAGCCGGTTTCAGCAATCCGTTCTCCGAGATCATGGACGTAACGCGTCATTACCGGCAGGCGCTGCGCGCGGTAGAGGCCGGGGTGTTCGTTTCCCGCGGCCGCGGGGTTTTTCACTATGCCGATATGATGATTTTCTATGCCGCGAAAAATCTCGCCCGGCACGATAATATCGAGGAATATTGTCCCGCGGCGGTGGCTTGTCTGCGGGAATATGACCTGAAACATAAAACCCAGTTAGTGGAAACACTCGACAAATGGCTTCGTTATACGGACAATTCGGCGGAGGCGGCCAAGGCGCTCGACGTTCACCGCAACACGCTGCTCTACCGGATCAACAAGATCAAGGAGCTGACGCCGGTTGACCTGAATAACGGTGATGAGCGTTTGAAAATACAGCTGTATTTCAAGCTGCTGGAATATCAGAAAGGCGGATGGTGACAGTTCCTTCCCGCGCGTTCCTCAAATACCGCCGCCGTCAGAACGGAGACGATCCGCTCCGCCGCGCGCCCGTCGCCGTAGGGGTTTCCCGCGCCGGCCATATGCGCGTAAAGAGCTTCGTCGGTCAAAAGGCGGCGCACGGCTTCGCTGACGGCGGCCCCGCTGGCGCCGGCCAGCACGGCGCCGCCGCGGGCGACGATTTCCGGCCGCTCCGTCGTGTCGCGCGCCACCACGAGCGGTTTGCCGAGAGAAGGCGCTTCCTCCTGCACGCCGCCTGAATCCGTGACGATAAGATAAGCGCGCCCCATCAGGTTGGCAAAATCAGCGTAATCGAGCGGTTCGCACAGGCACAGGTGCTCCGGCGGCGCCGCCGCGCCGAGCGCATCCGTAATCACCGCCCGCACGGCGGGATTTTTATGCAGCGGCAAGATAACGGCCGTGTCGGGAAACTCGGCCAGTATATCCCGCAGACCGCGGCAGATATCGCCGAGAGCGGCCCCCCAGTTTTCGCGCCGGTGCAGCGTGACCAGCAGCAGCCGCCGGCCGGCCGCAGCCGCGAGCCAATCGGCCAAGGGCTTAGAGCGGAACCGGTGGTCCTGCCGCGTCGCCATGCGCAAGGCGTCGATCACCGTGTTGCCGGTAACATGGATCCGCCCGGTCGGAACGCCTTCCCGGCGCAGATTGGCGGCGGCGGCTTCTGTCGGGGCAAAATGCCAGTCCGCGAGAACGGTAACAAGCCGGCGGTTTATTTCTTCCGGCCAGGGGGAATATTTGCTCTCCGTACGCAAACCCGCCTCGACGTGCGCGACGGATATCCGGCTGTAAAACGCCGCGAGCGCCGCCGCGAAAGCCGTCGTGGTATCGCCCTGCACCAGCACGAGATGCGGCGGCTCCGAACGCAGGAGCGGCTGGAGAGCGCCGAGGATTCGCCCGGTTAAATCGGGAAGCTCCTGCCCGGCTTGCATGAGATCCAAATCGTATTCCGGCCTCAGGTCAAAAACGTCCAGAACCTGATCAAGCATTTCCCGGTGCTGCGCGGTCACGGCCACGACGACCTCAAGCTCCGGCCGGGCGCGTAAAGCCCGAATCACCGGCGCGAGTTTGATCGCTTCCGGCCGTGTGCCGAAAACCGCCAGCACGCGCGGACGCTCCTTCAAACGCTTTTCCGCCGTCCGAACAGTTTGTCCAGAAATGATTCCGGCTCGTCCGGTTTTTTCCGTTCGCGCAAATTAGGCACGACCAAATTATAAGCGTACTCGCCCGCCTGGTATGTCTCAAAAAACTCCGTCCGGATATAATGTTCAATGTCGCGATAACCCGGCGGCGCGAAAATCACGATGTCAAAACCGAGCAAATTGAGAAAAGCCATGTGGATGCAGTCTTCCAGCGAAAACATGTGTTCGGTGGTGTCGATGACGACCAGTTTAGGGATCGCTTTTGTGTAGTCAAAATTCTGTATCAGGCGCAAGATGTCCCGCTCCAAATTTAGCAGAATCGCCAGCGCTAACTGGGAAAAATTTCCATCTATATTATGGAGAATATTCTGGTCCAGCAATTCCTGGATTTTTTCCAGAATAGTGTCCTGCGTATCCTCGGGTAAAAAAGCGTAGGCGTAAGAACTGGCTGTTTTGACTGCCCGCGCGTCCAGACGGCCTTTATTCAGAAACGCCTGAGCCTGGGCGATGGGCTGATTACCCGGCCGGGAAAAAAATGGGGCTCGCGGGATCACATACGCGTTTGCGGCGGCCATCCCGCTGATCCTGTCCCAGTAAGCCTCCACATCCCCTTTTTCCACGCCGCAGATCTTAGCGAAAATAGTCGGCACCACAACAGTTCCTTCGTTCACTTGAAAATTCGGCCGGTATTTGGCCTCCGCGTTCCATAAAATCCCGATTTCGTCATAGGTAGTCTTCAGTGTCACCGGTTTTGAGCGCGGAAACTGACGGGCGCGGAACAGATCCGTTCCGCCGTAGAGCAGCTGGTCCAGTTCCCGCGCGGCGTTGTAGGCCACCGTAGCCACACGCGTCCGGGTCTCTTTATCCGGAAAAGGTTCCCATCGCGCGCTGTCCGGCCATTCCACGATCCGGGCCTCCCGCAGCAGGGCGTGTCCGCGAAAAGCGGCCTGAGCTTCTTTATCCGGGGCAAAATATAAGACGTCGACCGCTATTTCCTTCAATAACCATAAAAGGTCAATCTCCGCGGGCAAAAGAGGGCAGTAGCAGAGCAGCAGCGGTTGGTGTTCCAGGCGGTAATCCGCGAAAAGCAGATCGGCGCAGCGTTTCAGCCAGCAAGCCATTTTTATGGCATAATTTCCGAACCTCCCCGGATTGTCGTCTTTCTGACGGTCAAAAAGCGCGAGCAGCGCCCGGCGAGCCAGAAGGACCGCCGTTTCCCCTCCGGCCACACTCAGGCGGCTGACCACGGCTTCCTCTATACCGCGCCGGTCTTTGGCCTGCTGGGCTTCCCGAAAATTCGCTATCTCCTCGTTGGTGGGGTTGGGGATTTTCCGGTCAAGCAGCAGCCAGCCCTTACCGGACTGACGCAGTTTTTCCCGGAAAAGGAACAGGCGGTTGCGGTATTCGTCGCGCTGATCCGCGCCGAAGCAAAGAAAACATAGATTACAAAGGCGCGGCGCCTGCGCGGCGCGGCGAAAACGGTTTTCGCGCAAAGCCGCCTCCCAGAAGTCGTCGCCGTCGGCAAGCCAGGTGTTTGTTTCCACGACGCCGGCCACCTTATCCGCGTCGCGGCGGACGGCGGCGCGCGCTTCCTGAAGACGCAGGGCGTCGCCGTCGCTGTAATGCGTGGGCGGCGTCCCTGTTTTAGCGCCGTACAGCGGCACGGAAAAACTCCCCTCCGGGTCGGCTCTTTTATAGGACTGCTCAGAATTGAAATTCACATACACGACGTCGCAGCCGCTCAGCGCGAGTACGCGCAGGAAAAGCAGCTCATGCCGGGTGATCTCGCCTTCATAAAGCACTTTGGGCGGATTGGCGCCGGCTCGGCGCAGGATGGGCGCGCCGAGGGAAGATATCCAACACATGAGCTTGATATAGGCGTTACGCTCGATCGACTCCGCCGCCGGCCGGCTCTGCGCGCGGCCCATGTCGCGCAGGGAGGCCAGCGCGCTGTTGACGGCCCGGACTAAAATATCGCGGCGTTCCGGACGCAGCTGGCCGAGCCAGATCGTCACATGCCGGCTCACGGTTTGCGGCGCCGGCGCTCCGTCAAAATGTCCGACAGCCGCAAAAAAACGGCTTATTTCATTATCCGCCGGATTCGGCAAAGTCTGCCGCAGCCAGAGTCCGCTCTGAGTCGCGCGCCGCCAGTACCGGTGTAAAAACCGCATGGTTTCCCCGGCCTCATCCCAGCCGATCAAACGTGAAAAAAACAATTGCGGCGGCCGCCGTTTTTCCGGCTCCAGGAAATACATATCGAAAAGTGATAACGCAGGCATAATCGATCCTCCATGGCTCACGCCAAGCGTACAGCCGCCGGCGCGGGCTCCTGACAGTATTATACCGCAAACCGGGCCGGGCTTCAACCATAACCTGTTTTTACCCGCACAAGGGTTGACATCCCGCGTTTTTTCAGTTATATTAAGGCCTGAAGTTTATTTGTGCCGCCGCCGCGGCATGGAAGCGAGGATTACGTTGAAAAAAAAGTACTCCATCATCATAGTGTCGCCTGAAAACGCGAAAACACCTCGTCAGATTGAATTCACGCTCACTGTCAAAAAAATCCTCATCTCCTGCGCCGCTCTGTTTTTGCTGGCTGTTTCCCTGTTAGCCGCCGCCAATGTCATTCAGGCCGCTTACATAAAAGGGGTTCAGCAAAAAATAGCCTACAACGAAGCCCTGGAAAAGGAGATTGAGGCCAAAAAACTGGAGATCGAGCGTCTGAACGGGATAACGGCGCTTATAAACGCCGACTTGCAGGCTATCGCCGAATATGAGTCGGAAATCAACTCCGTGCTTGAGATGCCCTCCACAGGCGGCGCGGCCGGGATAAGCCGCGGAGGTTCCGGCAGGCTGGAGGCGCCTGTAGCCGGCAGTCTTGACGAGGCAGCCGCGCATGTGGCCGCCTATGCCAGATCCATGAAGGAAATATATTCCGCTTCACTCGCTTTTAACGAAGCGCTGCGCCATCTGCCGACCATTTACCCGACCAGAAACGGGGTATTCAGTTCCGGTTACGGGTATCGTTCCAACCCCTTTGGCGGCGGATATTCCGAGTTTCATGACGGAGTCGATTTTTCCTGCCCTGTCGGCTCGCCTGTCTACGCGGTGGCGGCCGGCACGGTGACGTCTTCTTCCTATGAAGGCGGTTGGGGATACAAAGTGACCATATCGCACGGCAACGGCATATCTACTTTATACGCCCATAACTCGCGCAATCTGGCGCAGGTCGGAACCGTGGTTGACAAAGGGGACGTCATCGCCTACTCCGGCAATTCCGGACGCAGCACCGGAGCGCACCTGCATTTCGGCGCCTCGGTGAACGGCGTGTCCGTCAATCCGCTCAGTTTTTACGATTAAAGGAGTTATTATGTTCGGAAAAAAGAAAGACAACAGTCTGGCGCCTTCCAGCGCCGCCGCGGTTCAGGCCTGCAAAGAGTCTTCCTTAATAGCGCAGGATTGCTTTATCGAAGGAACGCTGCAAAGCGACGGAGACGTGCGCATTGACGGACGCGTTACCGGCGCGATCCGCGTGGCCGGCAATCTGACCCTGCACAACACCGCCCATGTGAACGCCGATATTTACGCTAAAAATGTGAAGATCTCCGGTGAGCTGCACGGTAATATCCGGGCGGAGGAATTGGCGGAGTTGACGGCTACGGCCTGCGTTTTCGGCGATATCGCCACCGGCGCCCTTAAAATTGAGCGCGGGGCGCGCTTTGTCGGCGCCAGTCTCGGGCAGTATATCGCCCCGGCCCTTGAGGGTGGGGATACTCCGGCACTAGAGCGGGAAACGTCCGCGAATATCGAAATATGACCGCCCTTTGCCACTGAGATAACGGCGGCAGCGCCGTTGCCTACATAAGGGACTGTTTGGAAATAAACAGTCCCTAATCAAGCCAGTGCCGCTTCTCTGATCGCCGTGATCTCAATGCCCGGCAGATGCGTGTTCGCGAAAATCTTTTTAGCTTTAGCCTTGTTGGGAGCTTCAATGACGGCGCTGAGCGAATAATCGCTTTTGTAATAAACGATGTATTTTTTGGAGGATGCTATCTTGAGGGCGGAACGGTTCAAACTGTTTTCCGGCATTGATTTCGCCTCCTCTTTTTTATACGGTCACTATACACCGATTTGTCTCGCTTGTCAATATGTTTTTAGAATTTTATCGAATAATGTGACACAATATTTCCTCCTGTTATTCCGGCCTTATGCCAGAATCCATCCCCTATGTAATCCAGTCGCTTGACATATCCTCTCTACTCGTTTATAATAATATATATAACATATATATTATATATGAAAGGATTTGATCTTTTGTCCTTACAAGAGCAGGCCTACGCGGAACTGCGGGAAAAAGCCAACATGTCAGTATACGGCATCCGCGTCTCGGACGAGGCGCGCGAAAAGAGCGGAGCCGGCGTCACCGTGAAAGAAGGTGGGCGTGAGACCCAGGACAAACCCATGCCGGCCGGTTTCCGCACGCCGCTGGGACTGAATGTCGCTATCACCCCGAATCCGGAGTCCGATTACGCCATCGAGTACTCGGACGGACGCTTTTTCCTGACCCGAAAAGGGGATATCCTTTATGACCGCCTGGAATTTGAAAAACGGCCGCTTTATTACGACCGAAAAACATCAGACGGCAAATGGATGAAAGACGTCGTTTCGATCGTGACTAACGGCTGCGCCGCCGTCTGGTATTCCAACGAGTGCGCTTTCCGGCGCCGTGATGAAAGCTGCCTCTTTTGCGGTACGGGCGTCGGCGCGGGCAATATTTTTTTGAAAAAATCCGCGCAAATCGCCGAATCGGTGAAAGCGGCCTTTGATGAAGGAGCGGGCTGGCGGATAGATTTTACAGGCGGCGTCATCCCCCAGCGCCGGGAAATTGATTATTATACCGACGCCATCCGCGCGATCCGCGAAACCCTCGGGCGCTCCGACCTCATCGCGGCGGCCTGCATAGCGGCGCCGCGCGACCTCGCCGTCGTTAAGCAGCTGAAAGAGGCCGGCTTCAGCATCATCACCATGAATATCGAAATCTGGGATAAAAACATTTTCCGCGCGCTTTGCCCCGGCAAAGACCGCACGGTCGGCTGGGACAATTGGGTCAGGGCCCTGGAATTTGCCGCCGGCGTTTTCGGATTCGGCCAGGTCCGCTGCAATTTCGTCACCGGTTTTGAGCCGCGGCGCAAAACGCTGGAAGGTATAGAATATCTCGCCTCCGTTGGTGTGATCGGCAACGCGAATATTTTTCACTCCGCGCCCGGCACTCCGCTGGAGGGACATCGCTGCCCTACGCCGGAATGGAATTTGGAATTACACGAAAA
>JAISAH010000004.1 GCA_031266805.1 Gracilibacteraceae bacterium | reverse complement strand
GACAATATCATCTGCGACGGCCGGGAAACCAACATCATTTTCATCATCGACAAGAGAACCGGCAAAATCGTCTGGCAAACCGGTCCCGATTACGGCGCCGGTCCCGATAAAAAACTGGGGTAACGATAAACTGCAGACAGATTGTCCACAGGCCATAGGAATAGACGAACTTTTTCGGAATAAATTCGTTGCTGTGAATCATCGCGCCCGCAGGCGAGGCAGACGGAAGTACGATCGCAAAATCAACGACGAAGATCGCGAGCGCGATGAGAGCCAGCGGGTTGAGTCCGCAACTCACACAAAACAGGTAGGGCGTGGGCTTCCGCGTCGGGAAGTGGTGTTTGGCGTCGGATTTGCTTTGCTTTTGCCCTTGTTCTGGCAGTTGACGGGCGTTTTGTATTCCATGCCCGTTTCTGATTTTCTCACGCTTATCGCTTCAATAATAGTTATTTTTAAGACGTATAAAACGCTAGGAGCGTAGGGGGATGCGGTTCTACCATACTGATACTGAGGGTATCAAGGAGAAGTTTCATTGCATATACTCCGCAAAGTCATCCAAAGGCGCGTCGAAGTCATCTGACATTTTATACTTCCCACGCAAACAACCGAACATAGCAGTTCTGGACTTGGACTTTTCCGCGGGTTTCACCGGGCGGCGCCGCACGGCGAAAGGCAAGCCGTCATGTTCAAGAGAAGCGGTCAGAAACATTCTTACCGCCGTTGAAGTGTCGAGTCCCAGACTTGCGAAGAGAGAATCAATTGCCGTCTTGGTGCTGTCGTCAACGCGAACCTGTATTGTAGCCATAGCAAAACCTCCGAAATCAATATTTATATTATAATATTATTACAATTCATTACGCTTGTCAATCGTTATCAATGCATTGCCCGTCTCGCTTCTCCCCGGTGCTGAGCAAAATAGATAAAATCAAACTGGGCGCTGCAATTCATCAGCCAGCATCGCCAGATTGACTTTGGACATTTCCTCTCTTAACGCTGTTACGGAATCATCCAAATGGTTTATGAGCAAGCTGCGCAGCCGACTGCCGACCGGGCAAGTATCAGATACGTTAGGGGGTATTTTGAATATTTCATCCGTTTGCGCGGTTTCGACTGCCGCATATATATCCCACAATGAAATATCTTCCAAATTTCTGGTGAGCGTGGTTGCGCCCTTGCCGGAACTGGTGCTGATCAAACCGGCGTCTCGCAGCTTTTTGTAAATGTTCCGAACGATCACCGCATTACAGCCCGAACTCTCGGCAATTCTCTCACTGGTCACCCGGCTGTTATTACCAAGTGATAGCAGCAGCAAAGCGTTTACGGCTATCGGAAATTGTAAACTTACTCTCATTTCCATCACCTTTATTCAGTATGCTTTATTCAGTATGCTTTATTCTATTCAGTATGCTTTATTCAGTATATATAATTTTTTCATGAAAGTCAATCTGTAATGCTTGACATTACGATTAGGCTGGGGTATTATTGTAATACAAATTATTACGAAAAGGGGTATTCCAATGGCCAACGAGTTTTTAGATCTCATAAAAAGCCGCCGCAGCACAAGGAATTTCAAACCCGAACAAGTCAGTCAAGATAAGCTGAACGCTGTCATCGAAGCCGGGCTGTATGCGCCCAGCGGTAACAATGCGCAATCATGGCACTTTACAGTCATCCAGAATCAAGAAGTGATCCGCAAAATGAACGAAGATTTGAAAGAGGCTATCAGGTCTTCCGATAATCTGCCGGAATTTATGCTGTCCAAAATGAAAGCCGCCGCCAGCAATGAAGCGACGGACCTTTTTTATGGAGCGCCGACGCTTATTTTGGTTTCACACGCGGAAGGCGGACTTTTTTCAATGATCGACGCGGCTCTGGCATCGGAAAACATGATGCTTGCCGCCCATGCGCTTGAACTGGGTTCGTGCTGGATAGGTTCCGCGGGCTGGCTGTTTAACAGCGCTAAAAGAAGTGAGTATTTGAAGATATTACAGATACCGCAAGGGTATTCCCCTTCCCATATTATTTTGATATGTGAAAGATCCGGCAGTCCGGCGCAGGCAGCAGCAAGAAAAGAAAATGTCGTTAATTATATTAATTAAGGGACTGGAAGACGGGGACGAGGCAATGTACAGCATCGTCCCCATAAAGGACGCGCGCATTCAGGCATAAAAACGCTCCTCGACTTTGATTCTTTACATATCCACCCCGATTCCTTTTGTAAAATATTACCAAAATATAAATAAAATGCTTTGACATAAATATGATTTTATACTAAAATATTATATTCAGGATTTTTTCAGTATTAATAGTATTTATTAGGAGGATGTATGCTCCCTCAGATAGAATTATTCGATCTTTTTTCCGTCAGAAGTTATTATTTTTTTGTCGGCATAGGCATTGCCTGCATGGTGGTCTATGTGGCGATCGTCGGGATTCTCCGCTATCTGCCTTGGCTTTCCCTGGCGGAACTGCGCCTGCCTAATTTCGGCGCGGTGAAAAAACATTACCGTTCCTTGCAATATTTATTCCTGTTTTATTTTTGCTACGCCGTTTCTTACGGGTTCGGTTATATCGGCTTATGGGTCCCGAAATTCATCGTGATGTTTGGTCAGATAAACAGCGTCACTTTCGTGGGGTTCGCCCTGTTCTTCATTCCGGCCTTTCTCACCGCGGCGCGCTTCTTCCGCCTGCCCGGCCGCCCGGTTCTCCTGCTGGAAGCCGTAATGCCCTCGCTGATCGTCATGCAGATCTTTCAGCGGGTGGCCTGCTATTATAACGGCTGCTGTTTCGGCATCCCCTTTCGCGGCGGCATTATTTTCCCGGACGACGCTCAGGCCAGCCGCCTGTACGGCGAAGGCACGGCGGTGTTTCCCACCCAGCCGGCGGAATCCGGCGCGCTGGTCCTGCTCCTGATCATCACGGTGATCGCCGCCCTTCTCGGCCGGCGCACCGTGCATATATTCCCCATCGGCTTCGGGGCCGTCGGCTTTGTCAACGAAATACTGATGGGCGGGTTCAAAGGAATCACCGCCGGGCCTTTCGACGGGATGCACTTCTTCTTTCTGGCCCTCGTCGTCATGGGCGTAGTCCTGTACCGCATGGCGCAGAGACCGGAGACGCCCGATCCCCTCACGGCGGCGGCGGAAACGGCGAACGGCGCGGACGAGGCGGACGGGGCGGAAACTTTTCCCCTCACCGGGCCGCAGCAGACGCTGTGGAGCCTGGAAATGCGCTACGGCGGCGCGGTGAATATCCTGAGCGGCAGCGTCGTCTTTGATGAACCCCTAGATGAAGACCAGATTTTTTCCATCATGCGCCGCGTGACGGAGGCGACGGATTTTGCCCGCCTGCGCATCAACCGGCAAAACAGGCAGTATTTTCTTGATTCCGCCCCGCCGGCCTATGAAGTGCTGGATTTCGCCTCGGAGGAAGAATGGCACGCCGCGCTGGCGCCGCTGGCCCGCCGGCCGATGCCGGCTTTTTATGACGCGCCGCTCTATGAACTGAAACTCTGCCGGATAGGCGGCCTGTACCGCGGCGGTTTTATGCGCGGCAACCATATCGGCGGCGACGCCTGGACGGCCAAGCTGATCTTTGATTCTTTCGCCAAGGAATATATAGGCAAAATGGGGCCGATGCGCCCGCCGGCCTACACTTACCGCGATTTTATCCTGGAGGAGGAAGCCTATTTCCGTTCGGCGGAATACGAGGCGGACCGGCAGTTCTGGCGCGGGGAAATGCCGGCGCCGCCGCCGCTCAACTGCCTGAAACCCGGAGCGGACGCGCCGGCCCGCCGGGCGGACGCCGAACGGGATTCTTTCCCTCTGGAAGCGGAAATGATGATCGCGCTGCGGCAATTCAGCAAGAAAAACCGGCTGGCCGCGGACGTGCCTTTTCTGGCCGCCCTGCTCCTCCTGCTCCTGCGCTCCGGCGATCAGGGCGGGGCCTCGGTCGGTTTTACCGCCCTCAACCGGGAACCCAATCAATTGCGCACGATGGGCCTTTTTGTCTCCACGCTGCCGATTTGCTGCCGCCCGGAGGAAAATATGACTTTGCGCGAGTTTCTCGCCGCCGTGCAGCAAAAACGCAAAGCCGCGCTGGAGCACCGCCGTTACCCGCTGTCGCATATGCTGCGCGATTTGCGCGAGACTTATCCGCACACGGAAAACCTGTACAACGTCCTTTTCGCCTATCAGATCATCCGCCCCGCCTTCGCCCCCTCGATGCGTTCCGTCTGGTATGAAAGCAAGCAATGCGGCAGCACTTTGAATTTTCATATTGAGGATTTGCAGAAAATAGATTATTACGCTTTGCAAATCGAGTACCAGCTGGAATTTTTCACGGCGGAGGACGCCGCCGCCCTGCATAAGCGTTATGTCCGCATACTGCGGCAGATCCTGGCCGCCCCGAATTTGCGGCTCGGGGATCTGGAGATCCACTCCCCCGAAGACGCGGCCCTCTGGAGGGCCCTGAATTCCACCGCCCACCCTCTCACTTTCCGCTCCCTCCCCGCCTGCATCCTGGGGCGCGCCGCCCGCTCCCCGCGGGCCCCTGCCGTCCGCCTGAGCGGCGAGAGCGGCCTGGACTACGCCGCTCTCGCCGCTCAGGCGGGCGGCATCGCCGCGCTCCTGCGAGCGCGGGGCGCGCCCCGGGGCGGCGCCGTGGCCGTGCTGACGGAACGGCGCCTGGAACTGCCGTCCCTCTTGCTCGGGATCATGCTGGCCGGATGCGCTTACCTGCCCGTCGATACGTCTTCGCCCCGGGAACGCGTGGAGTTCATTCTGGCCGACGCCCGGGCCGTTTTCCTTTTTTACGATCCCGCTTTCGCCGAGCGTTTCGACCCGGCTACTCCCGCCATGTCTCTGCCGGAGTTGGCGGCGGCGACCGCGGCGGTGGCCGCCGCTGCTCAGGCCCCGGCGGGTTCTCCCCCGCCCGCGGCGGAGAACCCGCCGGACGACATCGCGCCGGACGACATCGCCTATATCATTTACACCTCCGGCTCCACCGGCCGCCCCAAAGGCGTGCGCGTCCCGCATCTGGCGATCCTCAACCGGCTGTGCTGGATGGAATCAACCTACCCGCTGGCGGAAGGCGAAACGCTGATCCAAAAGACAAATTATTCCTTTGATGTATCAGTCTGGGAATTTTTTTGGCCGCTCATGACCGGCCGCTCCCTCTATCTGCCCGCGCCGGGCGCGGAGCTGGATCCGGCGCTGCTCACGGCGGAGATCCAAGCGGCTGGGGCCCGCTCTATCCACTTCGTTCCCTCTTTGCTCAACATTTTCCTCACCTATATCAGCCAGACCGGCGCCGCTCTCCCCACCCTCCGGCGGGTCTTTGTCAGCGGCGAAGCGCTCACGGCGGCCTCCTGCGCCTATTTTTACGAGGTTTTCCCCGCCGGCGTCACTTTGCACAACCTCTACGGGCCGACGGAATGCGCGATCGACGTCCTCTTTCACGACTGCGCCCCGGGGGAAACGGAGATCCCCATCGGCCGCCCGGTCTGGAATACTCAGGCCTACGTCCTCGACGCCCGCGACCGCCTTTTGCCGCCCGGACCGGTGGGGGAGCTGGCTTTCGCCGGCTGGCAGCTGGCGGCCGGTTATGTGGACGCCGCTCAGGACGCGGGCCGTTTTATCGATCATCCGCTCTACGGCCGTTTGTATAAAACCGGCGACCTGGCCAGTCTGCGCCAGGACGGGCGCCTGCTTTTTCACGGCCGCGGCGACGAACAGTTCAAACTTTACGGCCGCCGGCTGGAACCGGCGGAGATCGAAGCGGCTCTGCGCTCTCATCCTGATGTGACCAGCGCCGCCGTGATCCTGCGCGACGACCGCCTGACCGCTTTTTACACCGGCGCGGCGGAAATCAGCCCCGCGGCCTGGCAGGCTTATCTGACAGGCAAACTGCCCGTCCCCATGATCCCCCGCCTGTTCCGTCATTTGGAGACGCTGCCCGGCACGCGCAGCGGCAAGCTGGATAAAACGGCGCTCGCCGCCCTGGCCCTGCCGGAGGGGAAGCAAACTTCCGCCCCGGCCGCCGGGGAGATGGAGCGGATCCTGACCGCCGTCATCAGCAAAACGCTGCGCGCCCCCCGGCTCGGCGTGACCGACAGTTTGGCGGAGGCGGGGCTGGACTCGCTCGCCATCCTCAGCATCGTGACCCAGCTCGCGGGCGCGGGCGTTGAGATCCGGGCCGAGGAATTTTATCTTTTTCCCACCATCCGCACGCTGGCCGCGAACGCCGGTACGCACCGGCAAGGCCTGATCCACGTATTCCACCCGGCCAAAAGCGAGACGGCCGTTTTTGCCGTTCCTTTCGGCGGCGGCGGTTTCGGCGCTTTTTTCGCTCTGGCCGGGGAAATGTTCCGCCAGGCCCGCGTTCCTCTGGTGGCCGCCCAAACGGCTTCCGCCGACCCTTCCGCCCTGCTGGCCGAACTGAAGGCGCTGCCCTACCGGCGCTATATCGTCTACAGCTGCTGCGTCGGCTCGGCGCTGGCGATCGAGACGGCCCGTTTATTGGAAGAAAATGGGTTTGAGGTCGGGGGCCTTTTTCTGGCCTCCACGGCCCCGCCGCTCGCCGTCGCCGCTTACGGCCGTTTTCTCAACCCCTGGCGCTTTGCCCCGGACATTTCCATTAACCGCTATTTGCAGAACCTGTCTGAAAAATATTTTGTACTCAGCAAACAGGAAATCCGCCAGTTCCGCCGCGACGCCGGCTATTTTTTCCGCTATCTCGCCCGGCGGCGGCGCACGCCCGCCTGCCCCGTCCACACCCTTTACGGCGGCGCCGACCCGATGCTGAAAAACGTCGATCCCGGCCGCCGCTGGGAAAAATATTTCGGCCGCCCGGTCAACTCCATCTTTTTCCCCGACACCAAACATTATTTTACCCAGATCCACCCGGAGATGACAGCGGAAAGCGTCTTGCGTCATATATAATTATAATGATCAAGGACATGACAAGCAAAGAAAGGACAGAGTATTGCAGGGGTGCGGGCGTCAGAATCGCCACAGAGTTTGGGATCAAGATCACACTGTAAACACAACATATTCAAAAATGACTTGTAATTTCTTGAAGTGTGTAGTATAATAATAACGAGGAAGTGTGATATATGCGCAAACAAAAAATCTATCTTGAAACGACAATGTTTAATTTTTTCCTTGACACCGACAGAGGTAATTGAAGATGAAGAATAGTAATGTAATTGAACAGGAAATCAATCAAATACGCCTTAACATCTACGAGAAAACAAAAGATATGACGCCGCAACAGCTTACCGAATATTATCGGAAAAGCGGCGAAGCGTCCGCACAAAAATATGGTTTTAAGTTGCTTGAAAGCGCAAGGCACAATATAACCGCCGCGCCATGACGGCGCGGTTTTTTCTGAAAAGAATTTCAGTTTTTCTCATGGCGGTGTGTTCCTGCCGATAACCGCGCTCCCTGTTTTCCGTTTTTTGGATTCCAGGACAAGCCGGCTGATATATCTTCGGATGAGCTTTTCCGCTTCGCCACTCTTATAAATTGTACTCATAAATTACCACATCTTTCCACTCGCCGTTTAACCGCCCCGCCCGGCGCAGCCGCCCCGCCCGCCGAAAGCCCGCCCGCTCATGCAGACGGAGGCTGGCTTGGTTTTCCGGGAAAATATAGGATTGCAAAGTCCATATTTTGCCGCGATTAGCGGAGTTTTGCAACGCTTTGAGCAGGGCCAGCCCGATGCCTTCGCGCCGGTGACGCCTGTCCACATATACGCTGACCCCGGCGATGCCCGAAAAATGTTCCTCCCGGTAAAGCCGAGAGAGGGCGGCAAACCCCGCGACGCTGCCGCCGGCCCGGGCGACGAGGCGATGCTCCGGCAGATGTTCGGCGTCCCAGCTTTTCCAATCCGGCGTCTCGGCGACAAAGGTGTATCGGCCTTTTTGAATACAGTCGGCGTAGATGGCGAGCGCGCCGCGGCCTGTCATCTCATCCATCGCGTACAGCGCAAATGTCTGCGGCACAGGCCTAGCCCCTGAACACCGTCGCGGCGTATTTGGCCAGTTTCCAGGCCGGGATGGCGCAAGCCCGGCAAGTCCCCGCGTGTCGGCGCCCTCTCAGCCATCTGGCGGCGCGGCTGCTGCGGGAATCGCGCACGATGAAGCGCTCGCCGCAATGGGTCGTGACGACGGCGAGGCTTCCCCGCCGGTCTATCTGGCGTATGCCGTGCAGGACGCCGGACCGCGCGGGCCAGAGTTTGATTTTGTCCAGCATATTCAGTAAAGATTGATGCCGGTTGACATAGCGGGCGATTTCTTTTTTTCCATTTTTATCCATGATCATTCCCCCTCCGTCCCCTCCGCTAAAGATAAAACTTGGGCCAGCATGGCGATCGTGCCTAATTCCAAAGGATTCGCGATCACCGCCGCGCATAGGCCGGTCACGCGGGCGTCCGCGCCCAAAGGTATCCCGGGCAGGGACAGGACCGCGCCGCGGCGGATATGCTCCGGCGCCAGCAGACCGGCGACCGGCGTGGCGTCCAAAACATACCGGTGGCTCTGCGCCCGCCAGGCGGGAGCGGCGCGGAACTCAGGCCGACAGGCCGTCGCCGCCGCCAGGCGCGTCTCGTCGGTATCATAGACCCCCACCCGCGCGCCCTGCTCCGCCAAATGCTTCGCCGCCGCCAGTCCGACCGCTCCCAGGCCCAAAACCAATACCTCCTTGCCGCGCACGCCCTCCGCCGCCAGCGCCAGCGCCCGGGCGAAAGCGACGCCCGTCGCCGCGCCGTTGAAACTCACGGCGCGCCCGCCGAGGGCGAGGGCGATATATTCCTCGTCGTCCGCCATAAAGACGACGTCGGCGCCCCGGCGGCAGGCCTCCCCCAGCCCGGCGGCGTCAGCCCTCGCCGTGACGAACGCTTGGCAGCCCGCGTGCTCCAGGATGGCGCGGACGCCCGGCGCAAAACCCGCGATCAGGCCCAGGCCGCCGGTGACGGGGACGACCGCCGCCCGCACGTTTTTGAGGGAGGCGAAAAAGGGAAAGTCCTCCCGCGCGCACTCCAGCATGGACTTTCCCGTGGCGGCGGCAAATTCCTCATCATAAGCCCCGATTTCTTTTTCGATATAGGCGATGTCGCCGGGCGTCAGTCTGGACACGTTACCCCTCCTCGCATGGCCCGCAGCCGATCCGTTTGATCACGCCGCGAAATTTTTCCGCCGCCGCCGCCCGCGTCCGCCCGGTCACGATCACCGCCGCGACCCATTCCTCTTTACTCGGCGCGTGATCGGTGATCATGCAGTCCGCCCCGAACAGCCCCTCCTGGATGCGCAGCGGCCCGCGCCCGGTCAAAATACGCTCGCCTCTGGAGACGACGCCCGTCCCCGCGACGTGTATCTGCTTGTACATGGCGGCTTTTACAGCCCCTGGCGCGGCCGGCGGCTCCGCCTGGGCCTTGACGAGCCAGGCGTACATTCGCTCTAATATGTTGACGCCGCGGGAGTGATATACGCAGACCGGCGTCTGACTCGGCAGGCGGGCGTCTATTTCCAGCACGCGCAGTCCGCCCTCCGCCGCGATCACCTCTATATCGAACACGCCGCGTATCCTGATCAGCTCGCCCAGCTTTTGCCCGAGCGCCGCGAATTCCCTGGCGACGTCCGCCGGAATACCGTCGCCTGCCAGCACGCATTTGCAGTCATGCTCGCGGTCGGTGATTATTTCCGTAACTTGCAGCAACTCGAAGCGCCGCCCGTCGCCGACGACCTCCAGCGAATAGGAGCGGCCCGCCAGATATTCCTGCAGCACCCAGCCCGCCGCGGCCCTCAGGTCCAACTCGGCCGGGCCCCTGATCACCCGCACGCCCGCGCTGCCGCTTTGCCCGTCGGGTTTCAGGACGAGCGGGAAGCCGGCGGCGGGGTAATAACGCGGGGCGGGGACGCCGTTTTTCCGAAAAAAAGCGTCGGAGCGCAGTTTGGACGACGAGAGGCGATAGGCGCGGGTATCGAAGAGAAACGGCGTTCCGGCCCGGCGGCAGTACCCCTCCAGTCGCAGGAGCGCGGGCAGGTTTTCCAGGGCTGGCAGCACCGCGTCGGCGGATTTGACGACAGGCAAGACGGTATCCTCGTCTTCGGCGGCGCAGCAGTAAAACTCGTCGCCCATCCCGGCGGCTTCGGCGCCGGGCCGGCGGTCCAGCACCACCGTTTCCCAGCCCAGTTTTTTCGCCAGATAGACCGCCTCGACCGCCTGCAGCCGCCCGCCCGCGATCAGCAGCCTCATCCGGCCGCCGCCTTTCGCCCGGCGCGCGCCCGGTCTAAAAAATCCTGATATTCCCTCTGGGTGGCGGCGCGGAGACCTGATTTTTCCAGTACCGGTTTCGCGGCCGCCAGCGTGCGCCGCCCGCTCCGGATATCTTTTTCCGGACGCGACACGCCCATGAGGCCCGCGGCAGGCGGGATCAGCGAGGTGATCACATTCGCCCCGGCCCGCAGCCGCGCGGCCAGTCCCGTCAGACCATCCACGTCCAGGGACGCGGGGATCAGCCGGTCCGGAAACAGCAGGCGCAGCACCGCGATGTCGAGCAGCTCGGCCGCCGCGCCGCCCGCCGCCTCCCCGGCCATCGGCGTGCCCGCCTGCGGCACGAAGCGCATACTGCGCACTTGCCGCGCGCCCAGCTCCCGCATCGCCGCAAAAGAGCGGGCGCGGTCGGCGGCGGTCTCGCCGATCCCGGTCATAACGCCTTCTTCCACCAGCAGCCCTAGTTCCCGGGCCCGCCGCTTCAAGGCCATCCGCGCGTCAAAATCCTGCCCCAGACGGCGCTTGGCGAATAAAGGCCGGTTATGCGTTTCCTGATAGAGGGCCAGCCAGTCCGCGCCGGCGGCGGCGACCGCCTCCAACCCCTCGCCCCCGACGACTCCCGGCGACATCATCACCGGCAGGCCCGTTTCTTTTTTCACCGCGCGCACCAGCTTAGCCAGCCGTTCGGGCCGCGCTATGTAAAACGGGTCTTCGCCCATCGTCAGATCGATCAGGTTTACGCCGGATCTTTCCAAACTCGCGGCGTGCAGGAGAATTTCGGCCGCGCTTTTGCGGTAGCGCCGCGGCAGGGGGTTGGAGCGGCGGCAGTAGCAGAACGCGCAGTCGTTGCGGCAGTAAGTGCTGAAGTAGATAAAGCCGTAGGAAAAGATTTTAGGGCCAAAATATTTCTCCCGCGTTTTTCGCGCGGCGGAAAATATGCGCGCCAGCGAGCCGCGGTCTCGCCGGGTGAGCAAATGTACGATTTCGTCCGGCGTGAGCGGCGCTCCGTTTTGCAGCTTATTCAGAATTTTCTGTATCATGCTCTCCCTCCTCCTCACGCCGCCTATTTCACATTCAGGGCCGCGCCGTCCAAATAGGTGAGACTGCGTCCGTAGGCGTGGATGGTATTCGGCTGTTCGCGGGCGGCGAGCAGGCGTTCCAAGCCAAATCCGATCCCGACCCAGCTGTCGGTGATCCCCCAGGCCGCGTCCAGCGGATGCGGTCCCATGGCGCTTGAGCCCAATTCCCAGCCGCCGCGCGTCACATCGAGCGTTTCGCCGTATAGCGCCGATTTTTCCGGCGTAAACTCAAAATCCGGGACAGCCGCGGCGGTCATGACCAGTTTCGCCAGATCTCGGACCCGGCTCTGCCTTTCTTCCAGCGGCGTGCCCCATTCCGCCAGATTTAACATGGTAAATTCTTCCAAATGCCTCGCCCCGCTGGATTCCCGGCGAAAACAGGAGCCGATCTCGAACACCCGCAGCGGTTTGGCGCACACGTTCAGCAGCCGCCGGGAAACGCAGTACAGATTCGGCGCGAGCATGGGGCGCAGGCAGCGGCGGTCGTCCAGCCAAAACACCTGATCGTTGAGCGGATGTTCCTCAGCCAAAGACATGCGGCGCAAAAATTCTTTGGAGATGATGGCCGGCGTCTCCAGCCGCGTGAAGCCGCCGGCGGCGAGCGCCGCCGCCAGCGCCTGCCTCAGGCCGGCGAGCGAGGGCTGCCGCCCTTCGGTCACAAACGCGCGCAGGCGTTCTTTCGTTTGTTTCGCCCGCTGTTTTTCCAGCAAGGCAAAGGTCTT
The DNA here is from genome assembly GCA_031266805.1 of Gracilibacteraceae bacterium. GTDB lineage: Bacteria > Bacillota > Desulfitobacteriia > Desulfitobacteriales > Syntrophobotulaceae > JAIRRL01. The sequence continues at coordinate 11,390 of JAISAH010000004.1, read as the reverse complement.
GTTCCTCGTTCCCGCCTCCAAAAAGTTTCTCTCCAACTCCTCTTTGGGGCACCCCAGCTCCCAAAGCCGCTCTTTTTGCGTTACGGAAAAATTCACGCTATCACTCCTTCCGGACGCCTCTAAACGGCTCTGAGTGTTTAGAGGCGTCCTCTTTCACCAGCGTCCCCGTCCAAATGATCGGCGCCGGCATTTCCCCCCGGTTGACGCAGCCCGCGCCGACAAACCGGGTCTTGGGCTCGGCGGCGACGGCAAACAATAGATCACGGTAATCCTCGCCCGGCGGAACGCGGCGCGGGAGAAGGCGCAGGACGCCGCATTTTTGCAAAGAAGCGGAGGTTTTCCCGCATAAATGCACCAGACTTCGCCCCAGATACGGCTCCGTCTCGGCGAGGATCTGCCGGACGGCCGGGGCGGCAAAGGCCCGGTACAGGTTTTCCCCTAAAAAATCGACCGTGCCGACGGGATCGGCCAAGGATATCACCGCGGCCCCGCCGTCCAGCGCGCTTTGGATATAGCGCGTTAAAAACGCCGCCGCCTTTTGCAGGGCGGCGCGGACCTCCTCCGGGTCGGCCGTCATGCCGCGGATCAGCCGAGTCGGTTCGAGCATGGCGGCCAGAAGGGAAAACGGCCCCGTCACATCGAAGATCACCCGCTCCCCTCCGGCCAGCCGCAGCGCCGCCAGCGCGGTTTGCACCGGGCGGCTGCGCATGAGTTCCTCCGCGGCGGGGATTTTTTTCAACTCGCCTATTCGGGCGCAGGGATAACGCGCCGCCGCCAGAGCGCCGCTTTTCCACTGAAAGACGACGCCGAGCGCCTGCGCTTCCGCCGCCTGCGTCACAGGCAGGCGCAAATAGGAAGCGCCCTCCGCCTCGGCCATGGCTTTCGCCGCGGCAAAAATCTCCGCGGGCGTGGCGCCGGCGCAGTCCGCGCGGGATTGCAGTTCCTCCGGGATCAGCCGCGTATCCAGGCCGCCGCAGGGAAAGGCGCCGGGCAGATTGGCGGTAAACAGGTCCCGCGCGTGCGGAATGGCGATGGCGGCGGCAAAGGTTTGGGAAAAGTCCGCTTGCGCCGCGTTTTCCACAAAGATGATCTCTCTGGCGATCCGCCCGGCCTCGGCGCGTTTGTCCACATTCAAAAGCGCCAGCCGCGCCCCCTCGCCGGCGGCGTTGCCCGCGGCGCTGACCGCCGCCAGCGGGCAGTCGGGGAACAGGCCCAGCTTCAGGGCGTTTTCCCTGTTAATATAATTGCCAAAGGCGCCGGCCAGCACCACCTCGTCCACTTTGGCGGCGCCGGCGGCGGCGAGCAGGGCCCGCGCGCCGCTGTACAGGGCCGCCTTGGCCAGCTGCACCGCCCGAACGTCCTTTTGCGTGAAGACGATGTCCCGCTCGTCCGGGTTTTCCGCAAAATGCAGCACATACTCCGGCCTTTTTCCGTCCGCGCGGGCCCGGACGCGCCGCAAGTTAAGGCCGGCGGCGAATTTTCCCTCGCTGTCGATCACGCCCGTTTGGGCCAGCTGGGCGCAGACGTCCAGAGCCGCCGATCCGCACAAGCCGCGCGGCGCGGTATCGCCGATCACGGAAAGGGTCGGCTCCAGGGTGACGGGATCGATGGCGGCGTACTGGATCGCCCCGGCTTCCGCCCGCATGCCGCAGCTGATCTCCGCGCCTTCCAGGGCGGGCCCGGTGGCGCAGGAGGTGGCGTACAGTTTTCCGTGCGCCGCCAGAGCGATCTCCCCGTTGGTGCCGATGTCGATGAGCAGGCGGGTTTTCGGCTGATTGTACGGTTCCTCCGCGATGAGAGCGCCGACGCAGTCCGCGCCGGTAAATCCGGCGACGGAGGGCAGGCAGTGGACGTTTCCGCCGGAAAGCATAGCAAAACCCAAATCTCGCGCTTTGATGTCCGCTTTTTCCCAAAATGTGGAAATGAACGGGGAAACGCTGATAAAATCCGGCGGTATATTCAGGGCGATATGGCTCATGACGGTATTGCCTACCAGCGTCAGCTCGCAGATGTCCTCGGGGCTGAGTCCTTCCGCCGCCGTCATTTCCGCGATCAGCGCGTTCAGGGTGTTTTTCAGCGCCCGATTCAGCGTCTCCAGGCCGTCCGCCTGCCGCATACAATAGGCGGCCCGGGTGACGACGTCGGCCCCGTACGCCGCCTGCCCGTTCACGGCGGCGGCAGTCCGCAGGAGTTTTCCGCTCCGCAGATCGCACAGATAGGCGGCGACGGTGGTCGTGCCGATATCGGCCGCAACGCCGTACACGCCGGGAGCGTCGCCCGGGCGCACCGCGATGATCTCGCTGTCGTATAACACCAGCGCCGTGACGTCCCATTTCGCCGCGCGCAAAACCGCCGAGATCCGCCGCGCCGCTTGGTAATCAAGGCGCAGCTCCGCCAGATACGGCGCCGCCAGATGGAGCGCTTCCTTCAGCCGGGTAAAATCGTCGCGGTTATCGGCGAGCGTCGGCGGGGAAAGTCTCAGGTGATAGGCGGCGACGGCGGGTTTGACCACCGCGGGTCTGCCGCGGCCGCCGGTGAGGATCCGGGGGATATCGCCGCGGCTTTCCGGCGGAACGAACAGGTCGATATCAGCGTAGACTTTGGCGCAGCAAGCCAGACGAACGCCGCTCCGCTGTTCGGTTTTGCTCAGGAGGCGTTTTTCCTCGCCGCTCAGCCGCGAGAGCGCGCCGCGTTTCTGGGTGAGGAGGCGGACGCGGCATTTGCCGCAGCTTTTCGCGTAACCGCCGCAGGCGGAGACGACGGAGACTTTAGCCTCCACGGCGGCGTCCAGTATGGTCGTGCCGCGCATGGCCGCCGTTTTGACGCCCGTCGGATAAAAGGTTATGGTCACCGGCTTCGCCACGCTTACGCCTCCTATCTTGGGGACCTCTAATTTATTTTGGCGGAGGATCCGGGAGTCGCGCCCGGCTGTACGGATTTAGAGTCCGCATGATCACTTCGATCCATCCTCCACACAGTCTAAAAACGGCGCGCGCAAGCGGGATCCCCCGTCTTACACACGCCGTCATTAGGACACTCTATCCCTGTCTCTATTTATCCCAGTATGTCAGCCCCAATCCCCGCAGGACGCCGACCGCTTCCTCGTAGACCGCGAGGTATTCGGCGGTCGGAGTCAGCGTTTTCACGTCATAGCACTGGCTGAAGGTCTTGCCGCCGGGCGCGGTCTTGTAGCCCTTTTCGTAGCCGGCGACGAGCCGGTCCAGCAAGACGTTGGCCGCCGCCACCGGCATACCGGCCGCGGCGCGCGCCGCCTCCGCCATCATGCGCGCTTCCATGGGGCTAAACCTGTCGGTCAGGACGCCTTTCGCGGCGGCCACGCCCGAAAGGATCTCGCGGCCGCTGACCGTGTCGGTGATCGCCTGCGCCGCCGTTTCCAACAGGCACATGACGGTGCAGGGTCCGGCCAGGGTATAATACTGGTTACCAAGGATAAAACGCGTGTGTTTTTCTACGGCCCGCGCCGCGTGACCCGCCACCGCCAGCGCCTCCCGCGCCGTCGTCACCCCCCAGCGCACGTGGATCGGCCCGTCCAGATGCCATGTGGCCTGGAGCATGACGAAAGAGTTGATGGTCGTCGCGACGTCGATGATGGCCGTTTCTTCCAGCCCGCCGGCGTAGCCGCCAAAGATCGGCATCTGCTCCACCATGACGATGTTCCCGGCCAAAGCGTAGTGAGCGCCAACGACCAACGCGCCTGCGTCGATCTTGAGCTCGTTCAGCTGGGACACCTCATGGCTGTCAGATCGCCTCATACCGCCCGGGAAATCCGCCGCGATCACCCCGGCCGGCGACAATGAGGTTTCGTTCCCCTATAAGCCCATGCCGCTGCGCCCGGCCCGGCATTGGGCGTCGCGCACGAACAGGGCTTCGGAACGGACGGCCATGATTTCCCACGGACTGCCCGGGACGGGGTCTTTGCCCATGACCGTCTGCAGCACGCCGTCCACGATAGCGTCTACCAGCGGTTCCTGCGCGTAAGCCTGATGGATGGGCAGGAACAAGTCCTCGGAGCAGGGGGAGCCGGTGGGGCCGCCTTGGATCAGCGGGGCCTCGGCGGCGGAATAAGCGCGGGGCACGACGGTGATCGCTTCCCGGCCTTCCCCGTAGATAAAGGAATCCGGCGCGCCGGTGACGGCCTGCAATATTTCGTCACGCCCGTACCTTATGACCCGCCCGGTGTCGATACAGTAGACGCCGGTGGTTTCCAGCATTTCCAGGCCCGCCGCCCATAAATTGTCGATCAGGTCTTCGTCCTCGGGGATTATCCGGGTCTTGTCGATCTTGATCCCGTACTTCTGTTTCAGGGCCGTGGCGGTCTGGGGCACGATCTTGCAGTCCCAGTCGTTTTCCGCGACCTTGGGCCCTGTCTTTGCCCGGTCGTATACGTCAAAAACAGTGACCCGCTTGCCGATGGTTTTCATGCTATCCCTTCTTTCTTTATAATCTCCCGCGCGCGGCCAGCAGCCGCTTCGCCAGCGCCACCGACTCGGGAGCGGTGTCGCCGTAGCCGTCCGCGCCGATCCGCTCGCACCACTCCCGGGAAACGGGCGCGCCGCCGTACAGGACGATGAAGCGGTCACGAACGCCTTCTTCTTCCAGCAAGCGGAGGATATCCTTCTGGGCCGGCATGGTGGTGGTCATCAGCGCACTGCCGCAGATCACGTCCACGCCGTACTCTTTGGCCTTAGCCACGACTTCCTCCACCGGCACGTCGCGCCCCAGGTCAAACACCTCGAAATTGCCAGCCAAAAACATGGTTTTGACGATGTTTTTGCCGATGTCGTGAATATCGCCCTGCACCGTGTGGATGAGCACCTTCCCGTTGGAGGACGCCGCCTTCTCCTCGGCGGACATGCCCGCGGTGAGGATCGCCACCGCTTTTTCAAAGGCTTCCGCCGCCACCAAAAGGTGCGGGACAAAAACCTCGCCCTCGTCAAAGAGGTCGCTCATTTCCGCCATCCCGAGCGAAAGTCCCTCCGTGATGGCCGTGTTGGCGTCGATCCCGGCTGCCGCCGCGGCCCGCGCCGCTTCTTCGGCCAGATCGACGTCCATTTCAGTGATCGAGTCTTTCAGTTTTGCCAAAATTTCTTCCCGGTCCATTTTCGCAGGCCCTCCTTTTTCCAAAATAAGGAATTTCCATTTTTCAGGTAAAACTCATCGATTTTACAAACAACCGGTCAAATCCCTCCTGATCCGCCAGTTCCAGGCAGGTAATATTTTGCACCAGCGCCTCCATTTCCCCGCGGCAGGGCACGTTCAGCAAAAAGGCTCTGGCCCCCGATTTGGACGTGTTGCCGACGAACTCGATCCGGTCCGCGAACTCTGGGGGTAAAAGCGCCAGGTTCACCAGACTTTTCGCTTGCAGATGATAGCCGAAAGAGCCCGCGATCTGCACCGCCGTCACGTCGGCGTAACCGACGTTTTCACTGCGGAGCAGGGCCTCCACCCCGGCGCGCACCGCCCCCTTCGCCAGCTGCACCTGCCGCACGTCGCTCTGGGTCAGATACACGCCGTCCGCCACCAAAAAAGCCGGTTTCCCCTCCCGGACGGTCACGCGCCCGGCCAGGGCGGCGGGAAGGCCGTCTGGCCCTGACCCTGGCCTGGGCGGCGCGAACCGGCCGCTGGCGCCGATCACGCCCACCCGCGCCAGCTCGCCGACGATGTCGAACAGCCCGCTGCCGCAAATGCCGACCGGCTTCACGCCGCCGATGGTCCGCAGTTCGGTCTCCCCGTCCTCCCTGACGGCAAAATACTCGATCGCCCCGGCGTCCGCCCTCATGCCGTGCGTGATGTTCATGCCCTCAAAAGCCGGGCCGGCGGCGGTGGAGGTGGCGGAAAGACTGCCGCTTTTGGCGATCGCCATCTCGCCGTTCGTGCCGATGTCGATGAACAGCGTCGTCCCTTTTTTCTCGTGCAGCCGCACCGCCAGGATGCCGGAAGTGATATCCGGACCGACATAGGCGGAGACGACCGGCGGCAGATAGATCAGGCCGAAGGGAGAAATATCCAGCCCGTGTTCCGGCGCGCTGATATGATTGCCGCCGCGCAGCCGGGGCGTATAGGGATATTTTCCCAGCGAGGCGGGGTCGACGCCCGCCGCCAGCGTGATCATCGTCGTATTGCCGCTGTAGACCGCCTCATAGATGAAGCGCCGCTCCACGCCGGTTTTGCCGCAAAGCTCGCTCACCATATCGCGAAACTGCCGGGAAATGCTCGAGTGCATTTCCTGCAGGCCCGCCGGCGTGGAGGCGAACTTGATGCGGGTCAGCACGTCCTGCGCCCGCAGGCTTTGCGGATTCAGGGCGGAGACCGTCGCCAGCTCCTCGCCGGTCAGCGCGTCGATCAAAGCGCAGACCAGCGTGGTCGTGCCGATATCGACGGCCAGCCCGTAGTTGAAGGCCGCCGTATCGCCGTCTTCCGCGCCGATGGGCGCTCCGCCCGCCAGCACGGTGGTCCGGCCGCCGGCAAAGGTTTTGGTTATGTAATTGACAATATCATAGCTAAAACTGCGGCCTTCGCTCAGGATCTTCAGCGTCTTATTCCGCTCCGTCCCGGAAACGGTTTCTACGGTCACGTCGCCCCCCGCCGCCGCTTGGCAGGCGAGGACGAACCCGTCCGCCGCCTCCGCGGCGGAGAGCTTGTGCCGGTCGTCGGTCAGCGTGAGCGTTTCCCGCCCCGCGGTCACGCGCGCCTTGCACTTGCCGCAGGTGCCGATCCCGTCGCAGGGCGATTCCAGGGCCAGGCCCGCCATGCGCGCCGCCGCCAGCAGCGATGTGCCCGCCGCGGCCTCCACGGTGATATTATCAGGCATAAAGGTTATTTTCGCCATGGGGATCCGCCTTTCTGTTAAAGTTAATTCTTGACCGTTTCGGTAAACGCCCGGATGTTCGCCAGCGGCGTGGAGGTCGACAGACCGCAGGCCGGAGCGATAATGTCGATCCGGTTTCGGAGCAGCGCCTGCGTCCCCCGCGCCACTTTATCTGAATTTCCAAATTCTAACATAATAGTGCTTAAATTGCCCATGGTGTTGATATGCGGATACAGGCCCTTGATCTCCTTCAAACTGACAAAAGCGTCCACGCTCAGGGCGTTGGCCTTCAGCCGGGCCACCGATGGCTTCACCGCCTCCATTTTGCCGCAGATATGCACGATCACCGGCGCGCCCATGGCCCGGACCGCGCCCGCCAGCTTGTTCAGATAACGCAAGGCGTACTCGTCAAACATCTTCGGCCCCAGTATCTCGCCCGTGGCGGTGGGATCGGCCACCGAGATCACGTCAGCCCCCGCTTCGACCATCATGGCGGCGTAATGGATCAGGCAGTCGGTCACATAGTCGATCACCCGGTGGGAATTGTCCTTGTCCTTGCGCAGCTGCTTCAGAAACGTCATGGGATCAATCACCGAGGCGGCGGTGCTAATCGGCCCCGTCAGACTGCCGACGACCGGGGTGTCGGGATATTTTTGCGTCAAGGCGTATATGGAGTCCGTGACGGCGCGCACGCGGCGGTTGCGGTCGAAGGCCTGCCGGTCAGGGAACACCGCGGCGGCGGCGGAGGAAAACCGTTCCTTTTGGATCTTCGGCTCACAGTCTAGGGCGCCGTAGTTGATCTCGCTCCCCAGCACTTCGGCTTCCACCGTCATGCAAAAAGGGATGCCAAAATTTTCAAACCCCGTCAGGCGGCTGACGTCCGCCGCCAGCTCGGTCATCAGTTCCCGGGAGTGATGCGCTTCCGGCAAAGTATGCCCCGTCGCGGTCATGATTTCCACCACCGCCGCGTTCATCATGCCGCCGGGGCAGATCACGGGCGGCCGGTCGGCGGTTTGACCGTTTAATTTGCGTTTCAGCCGCTCTTTCGGCGAAATGATACCGTCGGCCATGTTTTTATCACCGTCCTTTCACAAATCCTTACCTTCGAACAATTTGTGCGCCAGCCGCACCGCCTCGGCGGCGTTGCGGGAATAGCCGTCCGCGCCGATCTTCGCCGCGAAACCCGGGGAAATCGGGCCGCCGCCGACGATCACCTTGAAGCGGTCGCGGATGCCCTGTTCCTTCAGGATGGAAATAACATAGGCCATCGCGTCCATCGTGGTGGTCATCAGCGTGGAAACGCAGATCAGCTCCGCGCCTTCGCTTTTCGCCCGCTCCACGAATTCCGCCGCGGGAATATCGCGCCCGACGTCGATCACGTCAAAACCGCCCGTTTCCAGCATCAACTTGACCAGATTCTTGCCGATGTCGTGGGTGTCGCCCTCGATGACGCCGATCACGGCTTTGCGTTTGACCTTGGCCTCATCCGCCTTGATATGCGGCTTCAAAATATCTATCCCGGCGTTCATGGCGTCGGCGCACATCAGCAGTTCGGGAACGAAGTACTCCTCCTCCTCAAACAGCTGCCCCGCGCGCTCCATGCCGGGCGTCAGGCCTTGATCGATCGCCTCGAAAGCGTCTATCCCTTCCCGGACCGCCTGACGCGACAGCTCGGCGACCAGATCCTCCTCCATCTCCACGATCGCGGCGGACATCTTCTGATACAGTTCTTCTTTTAATACGGTCATTATGGCAAAAACCTCCTATCTTAAACAGGTATACGCCGTGTCCACCATAGCTTCGATGTTCGCGAGGGGAACGGTCGGCGGGATGTCGCAGCCGGGCATCAGCAAATATCCGCCTTTTTCCGCTTCCGCCTCCCTGACGCAGCGAAGGCAGTCTTCCCGCACCTGCTCCGGCGTGCCTATCTGCATGATCCCCACCGGATCCATATGCCCCAAAAAAGCGATCTTGCCGCCCAGCGCCGCTCGGGCCGCGGCGAGGGAAACCTTGTAGTCCAGTGAAATAGCGTCCGCGCCTGTTTCGGGTATCAGCTCCAGAAATTTCGTAGTATCGCCGCAAATATGTATTTGCTTGGCGAAAGGCTTGGCGCCGATCATCTCGTTGGTCTTTTTCAGGTTAGGCAGGGCGAACTCGATAAACTGTTTTTTGGAGATCATATCGCCGGAAGCGGACGGTTCCGCCTGGGAGACGTACTCGGCCCCCGCGTCCAGAAAAAGCTCCCAGTACCGCGCGACCATCTGGGCGGCGACCGCCGTCATCGCGTGAACGGCCGGTTTATCCTTGATCAGCAGCTTCATAAACCGCTCGGTGCCATACATCAACCCCGCCAGGGTGAGCGGCCCCCATTGGCTGATCCCCAGCATGACTTCGCCGCCGATCTCTTTTTTCAGGATGCGGGTGTTTTCCAGCATCGCCTGAATACCGGGATCGCTGGGGATATCGCCTAAGTTGATTTTGTCGATATCGGCGGGACTGGCCAGCAGCGGTTCCACCACGTCCGCGGCCACGCCCGGCCTATGGAAATTGATCTTCGTCCCGACCGCCCGCAGCACCAGATTGTTGCATCCCGCCGCGCACCAGACCAAATCGGAGCGGATCCGTTTTTGCGCCGCGATCGTGCAGGCCGCCGATGCCGCCGGGGCCATGTCGAAGGAATCCTGCAGAGATTTACCCAGCTGCGCGTAGACCCAAACGCCGCCCGAAAGCAGAGTGACCGGGACGCGCGGCGTCGGACGCAGCCCTATCGCCGCTTGAAAAACCTCCTTGGGGGTCATGGTTTTCCCCTCCTCATCGTCTTATGGCGCTAGCATAACAGCAGGGCGGCCTCCTGCAAAGGCACAGTTGCGCCTTTTCGCGGGTGACAGTCAATTCAGCTCGGCCAGCGCCGCCGCCATCCTTTTGCAGCCGCTGATGATATCGCGTTCCGACATCGAGTTAAAACCCATGAGAAAGATGTTTTCATAGGCTTTCGCCGCGTCGTGGCAGTGGCGCTTGATGCTGTAGATGCGGACGCCGGCCTGCTCCAGCCCTCGGATCAGACGTTCCTGATCCTTGCAGCCGGCGATCTTGATCAGCGTGTGGACGCCGGCGGGATAGCGCACGATCCGCACGGCCCCGGCCAGATGCGTCTCAATGGCGTCGGCCAGTATATGATATTTTTTTTCGTTCCAGACGGCGATTTTGCGCAGATGCCGTTCCAGCGCGCCGTCCTCGATCATCTGGGCCAGCGCGTTTTGGTGGTAGCTGGGCAGCGCCGAATTGAACCACCGATATTTTTTCTCATAAAGCGCGACCAGTTTCCAAGGTAAAATCAAAAAGGCGCAGCGAACGGAGGGCGACAGGATTTTAGACAGCGTGTTCATATAGACGACCCGCTGCCCTTTGTCCAGCGACTGCAGCGAGGGGATGGGGATCATGCCGTAGCGGAACTCGCTGTCATAATCGTTTTCAATGATATAAGCGTCTCTCTTGTTCGCCCAGTGCAGCAATTTGTTCCGGGTGGAAATGGAAGTGACCGTTCCGGTGGGAAACTGATGCGACGGCGTGATGTAGAGCAAATTGGCCCGGCTTTTTTTCAACACATCATAAGAGACGCCGGTTTCCACCACGGGGATGGAGGTCAGGACATAGGCCTTGCTTTCGATAAAATGGCGCATGGCGGCGTAGCCCGGTTCCTCATAGGCAAAACGGTTCCGGTCCGGCGGCAGGAGCGAGGTCAGGATTTCCATGGCGTACTGCGTGCCCGCGCAAATGATCATCTGTTCGGGGTCACAGCTCACGCCCCGGTGCCGGAACAAAAAGCCGCAGAGCGCCCGGCGCAGCGCCAAACTGCCCTTGCCGCTCTCATAGGAGAGCTCGCGCCCGGAGGCTTCGGTCAAAAGCGCGTCGTCCACGTATTTTTTCCACTTGGTCCAGGGAAAAAGACCCGATTCAATGCTGTCATACTCAAAGTCGTATTTCACCTGGGTTTTTTTGGGAATCAGGGCGGGGGCGGGCGCGGTTTTGCCGGCTTCAGCGCCGGCGGAAAAATCCCGGGCGATATCCTCCACGAAATAGCCCGTCCCGTGCACCGCCGAAATATAACCCTCGGCCAGCAGCTGCGCGTAGGCCCGGTCGACCGTATTGCGGCTGACCGCCAGTTCCCGCTCCATCACGCGCAGTGATTTCAGCATGGTCCCCTTCGGCATCCTCCCGGCGGTAATGTCTTCCTTCAAGCCTCTGTACAGCTGCTCATACAAAGGCTCCTTGCCGCCCGGCTCCAGATATACCACGCAGATCCCCTCCTTTTAAGCATAAATAAAGAGCGATACTCACAGGAGTATCGCCCTTGATACAGATCGGCCAGCCTCAATAAATATAGCACAGCCGCCGCCCGGTGACAAGCAAAAGTTTTTTCGGAACGCCAGAGCCGTCATTGCGAGTTACAGTTCAGAGGGGTATTTGGGAGCGACTTCCAGCCGGCAAGATGCCGGCGTTCCCAAATCAACGACAAGATTAAGAATGAAACCGCCAGCGCGGTGGTATTTTAGGTTTACAG
>JAISAH010000102.1 GCA_031266805.1 Gracilibacteraceae bacterium | reverse complement strand
TGTAAACCTAAAATACCACCGCGCTGGCGGTTTCATTCTTAATCTTGTCGTTGATTTGGGAACGCCGGCATCTTGCCGGCTGGAAGTCGCTCCCAAATACCCCTCTGAACTGTAACATTTTCTGCAAGAAATGCTGCTACAACTATAAGTACACCCTGCCTGACGCCCGGCGCGACTTCACCGCATGCCTCAAGGAAGTGGTCAGTCCGGAATATATGCGCACCGTGGTCGAGATCCACCATCTGGCTTCAAGCATTGAAACAAGCGTTTTCCAAAAATTGGCAAAAGGCCCGGGCGCCTCTGGAGAATCTGCTTTTGCCGTGCTGTCGTTCTACGACAGACTGTGGAATATCAGCCGCAGAAAGGAGTAGCTGCCGCCATATCGAAATCTAGCCGCCGAATGCAAAAAGCAGCCGGTGTTTGCGTTGTCCGCAATCGCCGCGATCGTCACCTGTTTTTTCGTCCGACCGAGCCTTGAGTATGACATTACTCTTCATGCTGCTGGCGACCGTCAAGGGCCTTCTTGCGGTCGCCTTCGTCAAGAGTCTGGCTGCGAAGCTCTCTTTTCTGCCATTTTCTTTCATCATTCTATCGGAAACGATGAAGCTGGATTAGGGGTCGGCCTCCTCATATGCTGTTAAGATGGAACTTGAAAATGTTGATGAATTCGAGCAGAGGCGCTTCCAGCTCTTTTTCTTTGCTGTACATATAGCCGATGTAGTACTGAATCTGGTTTTCAATGGGAATATATGAAACCAAGCTGCTGTCGAAGAATGCCCCTTTGTTGATGACCATATTGCTGGCAAAGCCTACCGCGTGACTTTCCGCTACCATTTTGAATCCCAGAGCCATGTCATTGGATTTCAATAAGACATTTGCTTTGCCATATGGCCGCAACGACTCATCTGCCCAGGTATTCACATCGTAGATCACGAGCGGGTAGGCGAGGATTTTTTTCATGCTGATGGACTTGTACTTGAATATCGGCGAGTTCTTAGCGGCATAGACGAACATGCGCTCCTGTACAAGGGGCACATAGTTAACGACTGAATCCAACTGATAGTGTTCGACGATGTAGTTTTCTATAGCCACAAGGGCTATGCTATTTTTCTTTCTTTGGACTTGAATGACAATTTCTTCCAAATCTGTCTCGATGACATTGAACGAAACGTGTGGATATTGGCGTTTGTACGCCTCCAGAATATCCGGCAGTATCGTATGGTTGATCGAAGAAACAGTGTAGATCATGAGGGTTCCGGCAAACACATTCGCCGGCTTTTTGGCGATCTGCGCCTTGCTTTGTATCGCGCCTACCTCTTCCAATATGCTCTTTGCTCTTACCACGACCTCCTGGCCGAATGGGGTCATAGAAATCCCACTTTTGTTCCGGATAAAAAGCTCGACACCCAACTCCTCTTCCAAATTCTTGAGAGCATTGCTGATTGTCGGCTGACTGATGAAGATTCTTTTTGAGGCTAAAGTCATAGAGCGGTGCTTTGCTATTTCGACCAGATACCTAAGCTGCTTGAGATCCATCCTTATCCTTACCTCCAGTCGCTTCAACAATTGCCAATGCCTCCATCAACGCAATATTCTGTAACGAGGTCGGATAGTTGGTTCAATGTGATGTTCTATGTTCCATCTGCTTTCAAGTTTAGCATCCAGGGGTCCTGGCGTCAACAAAATTCAAAATATCCTGAATTGGGAAATTTAGGGGGGAGAACAGCTCCATCGCCACTCCCTGGCTCCTGCCTGAGGGTCTCGGCGCAAATATTTGTAAAATTTTGCTTTACGAATCAGGCAAGTTTGGTTATAATAAAATATCGCCGCCGCAACGGGCGGAAATAAAAAGAAAGAGGGCTCAGTCATGAAGAAGAAAGCTGTCTCCTTATTCCTCTGTTGCCTGCTGTCATTGATCGTTCTCCTGTCAGCCTGTTCCAGCCAACCGTCCCAGCCGGCGGCTCCGGCCGGCGGCACGGAATCCCAGGAACCGGCCGATGGCGCCGAACCGCAGGAACCGGCGGCCGCGGAAGTGGTGGAACTGCGGATCCACTGCGATTACACGGCGGACCATCCGACCGGTCAGCTGCTGGCGGAGTATATCGAAAGGGTCAAGAACGACAGTAACGGCACAGTCGTCATCAAACCCTTTTATTCCGGCGTCCTCGGCGACTATACCACCGTTTTTGACGAAGTGGCGGAAGGCTCGCCCGACATGATGACCTTCGGCGCTCCCTCCGTGTCCTACGGGGAAAAATTCAATCTGGTCGTATTCCCCTATGTGGCTAATTCGTGGGAAAACGCCGGTGAAATATACTCCAAAGGCACTTTCGTCTATGACGCCTATGAACAGATGTGCGCGGATATCAATGTCAAACTGCTGACTTTACACGCGGTCGGGGCCGGCGGTCTGGCCTCCGCTAAAATGCCTGCCGCCTGGGATCAGTGGGGCGCCGCGCATGATATCCTCCTGCGCGTGCCTAATTCGTCTCTGTTCTCCGTGCTGATGCAGGAAATGGGCTATAACTGCCAGAGCATCAACTGGTCGGAGCTTTTCACCTCGATGCAGACCGGAGTTATCGACGCTTTTGTCGGCGGCCATCCCCCGGCCTGCTATGATCAGTTCCGCGACGTGATCAAATATTATATCCAGATAAACAATTTCTTCGAGGTTTCCACCATCAGTCTCAACTTGAATACTTTCAACAGCCTGACGCCGGAGCAGCAAAACGCATTGACCGTGAACGCCGACTGGGTTTTTGAACAGAGCATTGAGCGCGGCGAGGCTATTGAGGCCGAATATCTGCAAAAAATGCGTGATTACGGCATTGAAGTGATCGTTCCCGATCAGGCTGTTCTGGACGATTTTACCACCAAATGCCGCGAGATCGTCTGGCCGCAGATCAAAGACGACATCGGCGACGATTTGTATAACGGCTTGGTTGCGGCGTCAGGCAGCGTCTGATGAAACCGCTCCGCGCCCTGTGGAACGCCCTGCTTTTTCTGCAGCGCTTCACTCTCGTCATCAGCGGTATAGCCGTCATTCTGCTCGTGTTTGTCACTGTGCTCCTGCGCTATTTTTTCAGATACAGCTTCATGGGCATGGAAGAAATCATTATGGTGTTCGCCGTTCTCCTGTATTTCATCGGCAGCGGCTACGGCAGCTATGAAGAAAACCAGATAACAGCGGATCTTTCCAGCATGTTTATCAAAAACCGGAAAGCCCTGCTGCTTCTCAAAGTTGCGCGCGGCGCGGCGGAAACGGCTCTGATGTCCGTCAGCGTCTATCTGGCGGTCCGACTGGTCGTCCGCACCGCGGCCATCGGCAAAGCGACGCTGACGCTCCATATTTCCTTTGCCCTGATATACGGCATTATTCTGGCCGGTCTGGCCCTCATGACTTTGTACTCGGGCTGGCATACCGTCCGTTACGCCATGACGCTCGCGCGCGGCTTGCCGGAGGAGCCGGCGCGAGCCGAAGGCGGCGAGTCATGAGCGTCATCGTCGTCGTCTCCATTCTGTTGCTGATCCTCCTGCTCGTCATCGGGATCCCCGTGCCGGCTTCTTTTTTCGCCGTCGTCATGTATTTGGTGCTGGCCGGGCACTACGACCCTTCAGTACTCATGCCCTATTCCTACTCCCGGCTGAGCAGCTATGTCCTTTTAGCCATTCCCCTGTTTGTCATCGCGGGCGGCGTGATCGAAAAAAGCGGCATCGGCGCTCATCTGGTTGATTTTGTCAATCTGCTGATCGGCCGCGTCAAAGGCTCGCTCGGCATTGTGGCTGTGGCGTCCTGCGCGCTTTTCGGCTCGGTGACAGGCAGCGCGACGGCGACCATGACTGTTATCGGCTCTATCATGTGGCCGCGCATGGACGCCGCCGGGTATAACAAGGGCAAATCCGCCGCCCTCATCGCCAGCTGCTGCCTGCTGGGCGGTCTGATCCCACCGAGTTCGCTGATGATAGTTTACGCCTGGATTTCCCAGCAGTCGGTGATAGCCTGTTTCCTGGCGATTTTCCTGCCGGGGATAATGATGACGGTGATGTTTTCTATCGCCTACTATTTCATGGTGCGGCACGACACCGGCATGGACGTGATGGAAAAAATGCCCAAGGACGTGTATGTCGCCCGTCTGAAAAAGACCGGCATATCTTTTATCCCTGCGGCGATTTTCCCTTTCATCATATTGGGCGGTATTTATTCCGGCATCATGACGCCGACGGAATCAGCCTCCGTCTCTTTGATCTACGCTTTGCTCGTCGGTTTTTTGGTCTACCGCTCCCTCAGCCTGAAAAGTTTGGGGCCGATGCTGGTGAGCAGCGCCAGCACTATCGGCGTCGTCATGGTGATGATCTTTATGGTCATGATGCTGAGTCGCATCTATATCATGGAAAACCTGCCGGACTCCATGCTCGACGTCATCAACTCCGTTTCCCAGAACAGATTTGTGGTACTCTGTCTCGTCAATATTTTTATGATCATCGTCGGTATGCTGATGGACGACGTCAGCGCCATGCTGCTAGCCGTGCCTTTGCTGCTCCCTATCGTGGACTCTGTGGGGGTGGACCGGATCCATTTCGCCGCGATCGTGGCCGTCAATATCAGTCTCGGCTGCGTCACGCCGCCCTGCGCTCCGCTCACCTATCTGGCCGCCCGGCTCAGTAACACGCCGGTGGCGGCCATGATGAAACCAACTTTTTTCCTGATCCTGGTGGTTTGGCTGCCGGCGCTGATCATCGTGACCTATGTGCCGCAGCTGTCTTTGTTCCTGCCGCATATGGCCGGTCGCTGACCGCGCGCCTTGCGGCGGAGGTTTCCGGAGTAAAATAAAATAAAGGGTTGGATCGGCGGCGCGGCGGTCCGACCCTTTGTTTTTCCCGCATTGTACATAGTTTTGTAGCCTTCGCTACATATTATCTGAATATTTGCTCATTCGTAGCATTAACTACAGATACTTCTTCCGAATGTTTTTATAATTGTGGCAACGCGGAAATGAACGAGGTATTAATTAAACAGCGTATCAGCCGCGATCCGCAAAAGGAAGGAGGGCAGGCGGAATCTGCTGGGAAAAATCACAGGCGGGAGGGAGAAAGAATTTTGGCGGGATTGACTTTGGCGGACAAAGAGTGGCGTTACGCCAGGATCAGAAAATTTATCAAAGAGCATGAACTGGACGCGATTCTTCTGAGCGGCAACGCCTGGGAAGAATGCAATATTCGCTATGTTACGGGACAGTATTTCCGCATCGGCCAGCGTTACGGTTACGCGTTGTTTCCGGCGGACGGGGAGCCGGAGATATTTGCTTTTCACCCGACCAGAGCCTATCAATACCGTTGTGTTGACGAATTCCAAGATGATATCTGGTTTGACCGCGCGCATATCCACCAGCCGACTTTTGAGAGCATAGCGAGCGTCATGCGCGCCAAGGGCCTGACGAAGGGACGGCTGGGCATCGACCGCACGCTGCTGGACACGGCGAAATTTGAAGCGCTGCGGCAGGAATTTCCGGATCTGGAGCTGCCGGATATAGCCGCTGATTTTACCAAGCTGCGCCGCGTGAAATCTCCGGGCGAATTGAATCTCGCCCGCCAGTCCGCGCGGGTATGCGATGAAATCTGGCTGGCCATGCGCGATTTTGTCCGGCCCGGCATGTATGACTACCAGATCACGGCCGAATGGAGCAGGATGATGTACGAGCGTCAGGCGGACAAGGTTTTCAATCTGATGCAGATCAACGCTCTGGACGTCTCCTGTCCGTACTGGACCAGCGCCCACTCTCCGGTGCGCGTAGAAAAAGGCGGCATGATCCTCATGGAGATCACAGCGGCCATCGGCGGCTATTGGACGCAGCGGGTCGCGCTTGCCAGCGTGGGCGAACCGCAGCCGGTCATGCGCGAACTGCACAAAGCGGCGGCGGCCGCTCAGAGCAAAGGCGCCGCGGCGATAAAACCGGGCGCGAACGCCAAGGATATTTGTCATATTATGGATGAAGAAGTCAGGGCGGCCGGCTGGCTCAGCGCCGCGGATTTTGAGGCGGGGCCCCGCGGGCATCTCATGGGTCTGACCATCGATGAAGGGACGTTTTCTGCCGAGGAAGACCTGATACTGGAAGAAAATATGGTGTTGGTCCTGCATCCCAGCGCGGCGAAATCCGGTTTTCAGCTGAAAAAACCGGGGGTTTTCGGCCCGGGCAACATGTACGCCGTAACCGCGGACGGATGCGAAAAACTTTACGGTCCGGAAATAGAGCTGATGATTCTTTAAGCGATCCCGGTATTTTGATTGGAAAATTCGAGGAGGAAGAAAATGCTTAAAAAAATGAGTCTCATTTTCATGGCGGTATGTTTGCTTTTGACTTTTTCAGCCTGCGGCGGCGCTCCGGCCGCGCAGACCCCACCGGCGCAAACCCCGGGCGGTGAACCTGAGGCGGAAGACCTGCAGACGGCTTTGGACAACATGCAGGCGATAGAGCTGAAGATGCCCATCACTTTGGCGGACAACCACGTCCTGACGGAAGGCATCCAGCATTGGGCCGACAAGGTCGAGGAGGCCACCCAGGGCAAGGTCACGGTCACCATCTACCCCAGCGGTACTTTGATGAAGTCCGGCACTATCTACCCCGGCGTCCGTGACGGCGTGGCGGAGGTAGCGGAAGAGGACATCGCCTACAACCCGGCGGAGTTCCCGCTCTTCAGCGGCATCTTCATGGGCGGCATCCAGTTCGACGACTGTGTGAACGCCTCCTTGGCGGCCAACGAGTGGATACATCAGGACTTCGCCGAGTACAACGACGTGAAGATGCTCTGGGCCTACAGCATGCCGCCCTCGGTCCTCATGGGCAACAAACGCATCGAGAAGCTTGAGGACATGACGGGCACCCAGGTGCGGGTCACCGGCTTTTGCGTCAGCACGGTGCAGCTTCTGGGTTCCACCCCGGTAGGCCTCACGATGCCCGAGACCTACGACGCTCTGCTCAAGGGCACGGTGGACGTGAACATGGCGAACCCCGGCACTTTGGGCAAGCCCAACAATCTGGCCGAGGTTTCCAAGTATGTGACTTTGATCCCCGGCATCTCCTATATCCCCCACCCCATCTTCATGAACAAGCGGACCTGGGAATCACTCCCTCCGGCGGTGCAGGCCGAGATCGAGCGCGTCAGTTTGGAGGCGGTGGTGGAAACCGGGCAGCTGGCCGATGACTACTACAACAGCGGTCTGGAATTTGCCGATAGCTTAGGCGTGGAAATTATCGAGCTTTCCGACGCCGAACTGGCTCGCTGGTATGAGGCCATCACGCCTCAGCACCAAGCTTGGATCGACGAGAAAAACGCCGCCGGCCTTGACGGGCAGGGCGCCTTTGACATCCTGATGGAGCTTTCCGACAAGTACTGAGACCTTCAGTCCAGATTCCAAGGGAGGTTCGGGGAGCCGCCGGTTCCCCGAGTCTCCTCACTGAACGGATAAAACGGAGGCGAAATGGAATTATACGGAAAATATGTGCGGTGCTCGGCCAAAATCATGGCCTTTCTGGCGGATCTGGTGCTGTTTTGTACGATGGCGGTGGTGGCCGTCAGCGTGCTGGGACGCGTCTTTTTCTCTACGCCGGTGGCGGGGCTTACCGACATCGTCAGCATCTTCAACGCCTTGGCGGTGGCCTTTGCCGTCAGCGTCACCGAGCAGCTGCGCAAGCATATCCGGGTGGACTTTGTCCGGGAGTACCTGCCGCCCAAGATCGGCAAGGTCGTTTTCATCATCATGATGACCATGGCCGCCGTCACTCTGGCGGTGATCACCTGGCGTTTCTTCCTCTATATCGGCAACACTTACTCCTACCACAGCCGAACCTGGATCATGGGCATCCCCCATTGGCCGGCGGTGGTCTGCCTGTCGATAGGGCTTTTGAACTATTTGGTCGTCATGATTTATAACTTCATTGACTCCCTGCAGCATTGGGGCGAGAAGAAGTCCGGTCCTTCTGAAGACGATTGGAAGGGGGCGTGAGCATGGCTACTCAAACCGTCGCTTTGGTTATCGCCGTCCTGTTCTTCTGCTTCCTTTTCCTGGGCATGCCTATTGGCACATGCATGGCTTTCTTCGGAGTCATCGGCTTCGCCCTTCTGGCCAACCCGGACGCGGCCTTCAACCTGCTCTCCACGGACATGTTCGCCAGCTTCGCTTCCTATGACATGAGCACGGTGGTCATGTTCGTCTGGATGGGCTACATCGCCTTCCGCTCCGGTGTCGGCTCCCAGCTCTTCGAGTTCGCCTACCGCTGCATCGGCTACCTGCCCGGCGGCTTGGCTATGGCGGCTGAGGTGGCCTGCGCCGCCTTCGGCGCGGTCTGCGGCTCCGCCCCCGCCACCACGGCCACCATCAGCGCCATCGCTTTCCCGGTGATGCGAGAGAAAAAATACGACCGCAAGCTGATGACGGCCTGCACGGCGGCCGGCGGCGGTCTGGGCCTCCTGATCCCGCCCTCCACCATCGCTATCATCTACGGTATCGAGACCGGCTGCTCCATCGGCAAGCTCTTTATCGCCGGCATCGGCGCCGGCATCCTGCTGCTGGCGCTTTACATCATCACCATCGCCATCATGGTAAAGCGGAACCCGTCCTTGGCCCCCGCCGGCGAACGCTTCACCATGAAGCAGAAGATGGAAGCAGCCGGCGGCGGCTTGGTGGACACTTTGATCATCTTCGTCTTCTGCATCGGCGGTTTGTCGATAGGCTGGTTCACCCCCACCGAGGGCGGGGCCATCGGCTGCTTCGCCTTGCTGGTGGTGACCACCGTCCGGCGCAAGATGAACTGGAAAAAATTCGTCGCTTCGCTGACGGACACCGCCGAGACCATCGGCATGATCCTTTTCATCCTGGCCTGCGCCATGGTGTTCGGGCGCTTCATCGCCATCGCCAAGATCCCGGCCGCCATCTCCGCCTGGCTCATCGGTCTCAACACCTTCCCGGTGGTGGTCATCATTATCATCATGATCCTGCTTTTGATCGCCGGCTGCTTCATCGACGGCATCATCATGGTCGCCCTGACCGTGCCCATCTTCTGCCCCATCGTCGAGGCCGTGGGCTACGACCTGATCTGGTTCGGGGTCATGATGACTATCGCCGTCACCATGGGGCAAGTGACGCCCCCGGTGGGCATGGGCTGCTATATCGCCCACGGGGTGGCGCCGGACGTTCCGTTGCAGACGGTTTTCCGCGGGGCCGTCCCCTTCCTCTTGGCCCTGATTGTCTGCACGGCCCTGACCATAGCTTTCCCCCAGATCATCATGTTCCTGCCCAACCTAATGTAAATAATGACGCAACGACTATGCAACAAGGAGTCTGAATAACTATGAGTGAAAAAGAAAGAATTGAGAGGCTGCGAGCCCCGATCCCGGAGCGGGAGCTCAGGCGCCGTCATGACGCGGTTCGGGCCGAGATGAGAGCCAAGGGCGTCGACTGCCTGATCATGCAAAACAACAACAAACATCTGGGCGGCTACGTCCGCTATTTCACCGATATCATCGCCGAGAACTCCTACCCGGTGACGGTGATCTTTCCCGCCAACGAGGAGATCACGATGATCAGCTCCGGCGGCCCGCCCCGCCCGGCTTTCCCGCCGCTATGGGCCACCTATGGCGTCAAGGAGGTCATCGGCCTCCCCTATTTCTTGACCTTCAACTACACGAACACCTTCGACGCGGAGGCGGCTGTCAAGACGCTGAAAGGCCTTGGCGTGAAGACATTGGGCTATGTGGGGCCGGCTATGATCCCCTCCACCTTTGACGCCTGTCTGAGGGCCAACCTCTCCGGGGCCTGTATCGTGGATTTCACGAACGAGGTGGACGACATCAAGGCC
Organism: Gracilibacteraceae bacterium; assembly: GCA_031266805.1. Taxonomy (GTDB): domain Bacteria; phylum Bacillota; class Desulfitobacteriia; order Desulfitobacteriales; family Syntrophobotulaceae; genus JAIRRL01. The sequence continues at coordinate 86,275 of JAISAH010000102.1, read as the reverse complement.
GTCAAGAGCGAGGACGAACTGGTCTTCATCCTCAAAGCCGCAGCCATCCAAGACGCGGTGGTGGCCGCCATCCCCGCTATCCTGCGCCCTCGCATGAAGGACATTGAGCTGCGCAACGCCATCCAACACCTGCTGACGGATTTGGGCTCTGAGGAGCAGCTCCTGATGCTGGGCAGCGCCCCCTTCGGCCAGTTGGCCAAGCATTCCAGCCCCTACCTGCAGAACCGGGTCATAGGCGAGAATGACTATATTTCTGTACTCATTGAGGTGAACGGCCCCGGCGGCTTCTACACCGAGATCGCCCGTTGCTTCTGCTTGGCCGACCCGCCCAAAGAAATGGCGGATCTCTGGCAGGAGACGGTCAAAGCTCAGGATTTTCTGGCTGACCAGATACGGCCCGGCGCGGATTGTCGCACGCTCTTTGAGTCCATCAACCGCTATCTGAGGGAGCATGGCTTTGAGGAAGAAACCAGCCTCATCGGCCACGGTCAGGGCTACGATCTGGTGGAGCGCCCCTCCATCCGGCCGGAGGAGCCGATGAAGATCAAGCCCAACATGAACATTGCCGTCCACCCGCGCCTTTCCACCGCCACCGCCTTCACCTTCTGCTGCGACAACTTCCTGACGACAGACGCTGCCCCGATCCGTTTGCACCGGGCGCCGCGCGAATTGTTTGTGATCCCCTGAATCATGAAGGTAAATAAAGCCGCGGTTTTTATCCTTTGCTTTTTTATCACCACCGGCGAAGGGTATAATCTCTTTCTCTACGGGGCGGTGCTGCCTCTGCTGAAGGCGGAATGGAGCCTGAGTCCCTCACAGGCCGGGTTCATCGGCAGCAGCAGTTTGGTGGGCATGATGCTCGGCTCGATTTTATTGGGCGTCATGGCGGACAAAGTCGGCCGGCAAAAAACTTTGCTGCTCAGTGTGGCCCTGTACAGTTTATTCACCTTTTTGGGCGGTTTTGCCCATTCAGCGCTCGCTTTCACCGTATACCGCTTTTTATGCGGCATCGGCATCGGCGGCGCGCTGCCGAATGTGACCGCTCTGGCCGCTGATTATGCCCCGCCCCGCCTGCGGAATACTCTCGTGGCCGTCGTCCTGTGCGGCATCCAGTTCGGCGGGCTGCTGGGGCCGGCGGTCGGTATTTTCACCGCCCAAAGGTTCGGCTGGCGCGCGGTGCTGTTCTTTGGCGGAGTGACCGTCATTTTGCTCCCGTTCATGTGGAAATATATACCAAAGCAAGGGCCGGCGGATATGTCCGGCCCTGCTAATCAGGGCGGAGAAGAACGCGCTAACATTTTCCGGACAGGTCATCCGCGTAACAACATCATGTTCTGGCTGGCCTACTTCATGACGCTGCTGATGATATACGGGCTGGGAACCTGGCTGCCGGAACTGATGATGCGGGGCGGCGCCAGTTTAAACGGCAGTCTGGTCTTTCCTATTATATTGAATGTCGGCTGTATCATCGGAACATTTATTTTAGCGACATTGGCCGACAAATGGATAAAGCCGCGAATACTCCTCATCATTCTCTATCTGGCCGGGGCGCTCAGTCTGGCGGCGCTGGGCTGGGGGCACAGTATCCCGGCGCTGGGGGCGATAATTTTTGTAACGGGCGCCTGCACTTATGGCACGCAAAATATAGCGAACGCTTATGTATCGCAGTATTATCCTCCGGCTATCCGTTCCACCGGTCTGGGATGGTGCAACGGCGTCGGACGGCTGGGCGCGGTGTTCGGCACGGCTTTTTGGGGATTTTTACTGGAATGGGAATTATCGCAGCCGGTGATTTTCCTCGTCTTCGCCGTACCTGCTCTCTTAGCGGGTCTGGCTTTCGGTCTGGTAAAAGAAAGCTGATTTCAGCGCTGGCGGGCGAAATAGTCCGTGTTGTAATAACTCTCGGTCAAACGGAATTTCCCTTTGGCGACGGAAGTGATGATGCCTTGCTGTTTCAGCTGTTTGACAGCCCGGCTGACGGTCACTCTGTTGGCGCCGGCCAACAGGGCCAGTTCTTCATGCGTGAAAGCGAAGATACGGCTATCGGAAATAGAACTTTCATAATTGATTTTTTGGATCAGGTAAAGGATTTTTTCTCTGCTGTTATCCAAGGTGAGATGCTCCATTTTATTGATCAGCCGCGCGTGGCGCAAACTTATGTGCAAGATGATGATACGCGCTATCTCCGGTCTGTTCAGACAGAATTCATAGAAAAAATCGTGGGGGATCAGGCAGCCTTTGATGTCCGTATTCGTGTAAAAAGTCAGATCCCGCGTATTGCGGAGCAAATTGGTCAGCCCGATGACTTCGCCTTTGCTTAACACCTCCGTGCCCAGCTGCCGACCGTCTAAGCGTGTGCGCACAATAAAAAGACAGCCGGAGGATATGATCAGGAGCTGACCTTCGCCGCCTATTTTCAAATGGCAGGTTTGTTTGGCGGAGTAACAGACGGTTTTGGCCTGACTGCACATCAGCTGGCGCTCGTCCTCCGGCAGAAAAGAGCAAAAAGCGTTCTCACAAGTTTTTTTCATAATGAGTGTCTACCTCGTCGCCGCCGCTCGGAGCAGTGAATAGCCGCCGCGGTGAACCCGCTGTCAGGACCGGCGGTTCAGTACAATTTCCGCCATCCGGGCCAGCGCGGCGCGTTCCGGTTTGTCGGGGAGCAGCGGCAGTTTCCGGCAGGCGGCGGTGATGAAACGCCGGGCAGTTTCCCGGCAGCGGGCGGGACCACCGGAGCGGCGGATCAGCGCCGTCGCTTCCGCGACCTCCGCCGTTGTTTTCTCTTTCCGCGTCAATAGTTCCCGCAGCCTGACCGAGCCGGCCCCGCCCTCATTCATGGCGATGAGCATCGGCAGCGTGATGATGCCCTGCCGCACGTCGCTGGCCGGCGGTTTGCCTATTTCTTCCTTTGTCGCTTCGATATCAAGGACGTCGTCCATTATTTGGAAAGCGACGCCCAGGCATTGCCCGTATTGCCGCAAAACGCGCGCTTCTTCCCGGCTGGCCCCGGAAACGACAGCGCCGGCCTCACAGCTCAGACTGAGCAAAAGGGCCGTCTTGCGCCGGATCTTATAAAAATAGTCATGCACGCTCTGTCGCGTATCGTGTGACGCCTGGATCTGGCAGATCTCTCCTCGGCACATTTCCGTCGAGGTGTGAGCCAGAAGCGACGTCACTTCCTTGTTTTTCACGCCGTATATCAGCTGCATCGCCTGCGCCAGCAGATAATCCCCCGTAACCACCGCCGCCGCCTTGCCCCAGCGCGCGGCCAGAGTAGGCCGGCCGCGGCGCAGAGTGGAATCATCCACTATGTCGTCGTGCGCCAATGACGCCATATGTATGATCTCAATCGCCATTGCCACCGTAAAAAGAGTGCTTTCGTCATAATTAAAGAGTTTCCCCGCCAAAAGGGCAAATATGGGGCGTACGCGCTTCCCTCCCGCTTCCAGGAGATAGACGCCTGTTTCGCTGAGAACCGGCACAGGGATCTGCAAAAATTCCCTGAGCCGGAATTCTAATTTTTTGAGGTCTTTATTGATCAATTTCAGCGGATTCACTGTCAATACCACTGTCAATACCACCTTAACGCTGTAATAAAAGAATTAATTCGTCAAAGTTTTTTCATCTTCCGCTGCCGCCGCCGGAGGAGATGGGCCGCTCACCATCCCGGCAGGCAAAGAGGAGAGCGGGTTTTCCGCTTTGGGTTTATCTATTGGGTGAGACAGATCGTCATAACTAAGCAGTTCCTCCGTCCCGCCCGACGGAGACGGAGCGGGGGCTTCGGCGCCGGCTGTTTTAGCTGCGCCGCCGGATTTCAGTATGCTCAGCGGTTTGGTCACGGCGTCGCGCACGGTGTTGACCGGTTCTTTGACGCTCTCATTCCATACTTCCGCCGGCGTTTCCCAGACGTCTTTTACCTCCGAGGTCATATCCTCCCATACGCGCCGGGCCTGATAAACCATTTTGCCGAGCGAGCGGGCGATGGCGGGCAAGTCTTCAGGTCCGAAAACGATGAGGGCCACGAAAAGAATGAGCGCTATTTCCGTAAAACTCATAAAACAGAACTCCTTTCGCCGACCTTCACCCGCTTTCTTCCCGCGCCAGACGCTTGCGCCGCCGCCGGACGACCAGATAACCCAACCAGATGCTCATTTCATACAACAAATACATAGGCGTTATCATCAGGGCCTGCGTAGCCAGATCCGGCGTCGGCGACAAAATGACGGCTACGACCACGATGATGAAAAAAGCGTATTTGCGATACTTGCCGAGCGCGGCCGGCGACACGATGTCCAGTCGAATGAGCACGAGCAGGGCGATCGGCAATTGGAAGACGCAGCCGAACGTGAGGAGAAAAGTGGTCACAAAACCCAGATAGTCCGCGATGGCGCTTTGCGCCGTATCCACCACGTCGCCGCCGATAAAAAACAGAAATTTCAGACATAGCGGCAGCACAACAAAAAAGGCAAACGCCACGCCGCCGGCAAAAAGGATGATCGACGGCAAAGCGACCAGATAAACCATTTTTTTTTCCGACTTAGTCAAAGCCGGCAGGATAAAGCCCCAGATCTGCCAGATGACCACAGGCGCCGCGATGATCAAGCCGGCGATCAGCGAGAGTTTCAGCTTGACCATCAATTGTTCCATGACGCCGATGGAGATGAGGGGAACGCCGACCGATTCCACCGGCGCCGCCAATATCCTGAAAACATGGCCGCTCAAGGCCCAGCCGCCGACAGTGCCGGCCGCGACGGCGTAAGCCGAAATTATGAGCGCTTTGCGCAAAGCTTTTAAGTGATCCCATAACGGCATTTCCGCGCTTTGCTGCGCCTTCCGCTTCACCTCGCGCCTCCCATATTGTAACACAAATTAAACACCAGCGCCAACTTCCGAAGTCAAATCAAGAAAAAAACCGCGCAAACCGTCACGCCAGGCGGGTCGCGTCTCGGAGATCAGTGTTTCCGCCGCGGTCAGGCCCCCGGGCAGAAGATCCCCCCGGCCTTCCTCGCCGGCGCCCCACAGCACGCCGAGTTCAGCCGCCAGCCGCTCTAGGAGCTGCGTTTCCTCCTGTGCGAGCGAGGCCCATTCCGCGAATACGCGCACCGGCAGGAGCAAAGCCGCCTTTTCCCGCCGCAGCACTTCCCGCCATGCCGCCGTGTCCGCGTTTTCCCGCAGACGGCCGCGCAGCAGCGCGCCCTCGTTCATCGTGCGCATTGTTTCCGTGAATTTAGCGGTATGCGGGTAAAGCAAATCCCCGCTCAGTGAGGCCAGCACCTGCGCCGCGAAAAAATCGCCGAACAGGACGCCGTATTGCCGCGCCTGCTCAGCCAGCTCCATATCCCGGATGAATCGGTGAACGCGAAAACTCAGGTAGGTGTATTCCAATGCTAGGGCCAATTCCACTACATCCCGCCCTTTAAAGCCGCAGCCACCGGCCAGCGCGAACACAAAAGCCGGACAGACATCCCGGTCTTTGCCGTCCAGCGGCTGCGGCAACAGAGAGGCGTAATCCTTTCCCCGCCAGCAAAGCGCCTGTTCCAGACCGGAATCAAATGATTCCCAATGCGCCGTAAAGCGTTCCTGTCGCATGCCGCCCATACCACCATTTCCTCAATGTATGATGACCATATTATCCCGATGGACTATTTCATCGCCGCGCCAATCAGACACACGCGCGCTCGCCTCACTGGAACGGCGCCCCCGTACCGCCAAAACCTCGCCGCTGCTCAGTTCCGCCAAGCCGCGCGCCACTTCCTCGCCGCCGGGGCCGAGTATCCGCACCGGATCACGCCGTTCCCACTCCCCTTCCACGCCCGTGACGCCGGAAGCGAGCAGGCTTTTGCCGCCGTCGCGTAAAGCGGCCGCCGCTCCGGCGTCCACGGTGATGCCGCCGAGCGAAAGCGCGCCGTAGGCTATCCAGCGTTTTTTTCCTTTCAAACTGTGCGCGGCCGGGACAAAATAAGTGCCGACCGGGATCTGCCCTGCGGGCAGGGCGGCCAATTCCTCCGCGCGATCCCCGTTCAGAAGCAAAGTGCCGATGCCGCAGCGCGCCGCTATTTCCGCCGCTTGCAGTTTGGTGCGCATACCACCCGTTCCGGCCGCTGTTCCCGCTCCGTCCGCATAGGCTCTGACCGCCGCGATATCCTCCACGCGGGGAATAAGGCTCGCGGCGCTGTCCCGGCGCGGGTTGCCCGTGTACAGACCGTCCACGTCCGTGAGCAGCACGAGCAGATCCGCGGAGACGAGCCCGGCGACCTGAGCCGACAAACGGTCATTATCGCCGAAACATAGTTCTTCATAGGCCACGGTGTCGTTTTCATTGACGATCGGCACGACTCCGAGCGCGAGCAGGCGGGTAAAAGTCTCGCGCGCCGCGTCGTAATGGGAAACATCGACGAGATCCGCGCGGGAAAGCAGGATTTGCGCGCAGACCAGTCCGTATTTTTCAAAAAAATAGCTGTATTTTTCGATCAAAATACCCTGGCCGACCGCCGCCGCCGCCTGCCGCCCCGCGACGTCGCGCGGGCGCTTGTCCATGTGGAGCCGGCGCATACCGGCCGTCACGGCGCCCGAGGTCACGAGCACCGTATCCGCGCCGCGCTGCCGCCAAGCGGAGGCGACATAGGCCAGCCGATCCAGAACGGCGCCGTTCAAATCGCCCTGTCCGGCGCTCAATGTGTTGCTGCCTACTTTTAGCACTATGCGCTTCAGTGATTTTTCCGTCAGCATGACTTACGCCCCAAACTCCAGTTCCATTTCCGCCGCTCTGGCGGCGGCGGCCGCCAAAGCGCGGCGGACGGCGGCCCTCAGGTCGTCGGCTTCCAAACTCCGGAGCGCGGCGAAAGTCGTGCCCCCGGGTGAAGTGACGCGTTCCCGCAGGACGGCCGGATTTTCCGCTCCGGATTCGAGCATGCGACCGGCGCCGATCATCGTTTCCCGGGCCAGAAACTGCGCCGTCGCCGGCGCCAGTCCCAAAGCGGCCCCCGCCTCGGCCATCAGTTCCGTCAGCAGATAAAAATAGGCCGGGCCGCTGCCGCTTAAAGCGGTCACGGCGTTCATGGCGCTTTCCTCTAGCCAGAGGACTTTGCCTAAAGCGGAAAATATCGCGGCTGCCGTCTCCCGCTGGGCGGGAGACACGCCGCCGCCGGCCGCGAGGCCGGTGACGGCGCGCAGCGCGGCGCTGGAAGTATTTGGCATAGCGCGGACCAGCGCCGCGCCCGGCAGCCGCGCGGAGTAAAAACGGAGGGGGATGCCGGCCGCCGTGGATATCAGGAGTTTGCCGCTCAGGTCATGGCCTTGGAGCGAGGTCAGCAGACCGGAGACCTGATTCGGCTTGACGAGCAGCAAAATCACTTCGGCCTCCGCCGTCAAAACAGCCGCGGCGGCCGGTTGGGCCGCGTAAGCGGCGCGGAGGATCTCCTGGCGTTCCGGATCGACGTCATGGACGAGCATATCGCAAGAAGCGTTTTGGGCCCGCAGGCCCCGCATCATGGAAGCCGCCAGATTGCCGCCGCCAAGAAAGCCCAGTTTCACAGCGCTTCCCTCACTTTCGCTCCCATTTCCCGCGTGCCGATAATCCGGGCGCCGGGTTCGGCCAGATCCGCCGTCCGCCAGCCGGCGGCCAGCACGGCCGCCACCGCTTTCTCGATCCGCTCGCTTTCCGCTGTCAGGGCGAAAGAATATTTCAGCATCATGGCCGCGGAGAGAATAGCCGCCAAGGGATTAGCCATGTCCTGCCCGGCAATGTCCGGGGCGCTGCCGTGCGCCGGCTCGTACAGCCCTTTGGGCCCGTTCATGCTCGCCGTGGCCAGCATCCCGATCGAGCCGCTCAGCATGGAGGCGAGATCGGTCAGGATATCGCCAAACATGTTTTCCGTCACGACGACGTCGAATTGCTCCGGCCGGCGCACCAGCTGCATAGCCGCGTTATCCACATACATATGCGTCAATTCCACGTCCGGAAATTCCCGCGCCGTTTCCACCGCGATCTCCCGCCAAAAACGCGACGACTCCAGCACGTTGGCCTTATCGACCGAACAGAGTTTCCGCCGCCGCGCCCGCGCCCATTGGAACGCGAGCCGGACGATGCGGCTGATCTCCTCCTCCGTGTAGACCAGCGTGTCGTAAGCGGCCCGCGGCTCGGAGCGCCGCCCTTTTTCCCCGAAATAAAGCCCGCCGGTCAATTCGCGGATGACCACCAGATCCACGCTGCGCACCACTTCCGGTTTCAGGGTCGAAGCGCCGACCAGAGCCGGCGTCATGCGGACGGGACGGATGTTGGCGTAAAGAGCCAGCTGTTTGCGCAAAGGCAATAAAGCCCCCAGCTCCGGCCTTTGCGGCGCCGGCAGCGCGTCCCATTTCGGCCCGCCGATCGCGCCCATCAGCACGGCGTCGGCCGCCTGACAAGCCGCGAGCGTTTCCGGCGGCAAAGCGCTGCCCGTAGCGTCAATGGCCGCGCCGCCGATCAGGTGTTCCCGCCAAGTGAAATCGTGGCCTTGGGTCACAGCCTGGGCCACCGCCACGGCTTCCGGCACTATTTCCTGTCCGATCCCGTCTCCGGGCAAAACGGCAATTTCAGGCATCGGCATTCTCCTTTCGCACATTGCGGGCGCGGATCTGGGCGATCAGACCGCCGGCGGCGATGATCTCCCGCATGAAAGGCGGCAGCGGCCGGGCCTGATATTCCGTCCCCTTTGTTTTATTGCGAATCAAGCCGCTGGAAAAGTCCACTTCCACCTCGTCCCCCGTCTCTATCCCCCGCACGGCTTCCGCGCATTCGTAAATCGGCAAACCGATATTCAGCGCGTTCCGGAAAAATATCCGGGCATAGGATTCGGCGATCACGGCAGTCAATCCGGCCGCCTGGATGGCGATCGGCGCGTGTTCCCGCGAAGAGCCGCAGCCAAAATTCCGGCCCCCGACGATAATATCCCCCCGCCGCGCCCGCGCGGCAAATTCCGGATCGGCGTCCTCCATGCAATGAGCGGCCAAATGGGCCGCGCCGGTTTCATTCAAGTAACGGGCGGGAATGATGGCGTCCGTGTCGATATTGTCCCCGAACTTCCAAGCCTTACCCATTATTTACCACCTCCTGCGGATGCGCTATCTGGCCCTTCACCGCCGAAGCCGCGGCCACCGCCGGGCCCGAGAGATAAACTTCCGATTCCGGATGCCCCATCCGGCCGACAAAATTGCGGTTAGTCGTCGAAAGCGCCCGCTCGCCTTTGGCCAGAATACCCATATGTCCGCCCAGACACGGCCCGCAAGTCGGAGTGCTGACAGCCGCGCCCGCCAAGACCATATCCTCGATCCAGCCGCGGCGCAGTGATTCCAGATATATGGCCTGAGTGCCGGGCAGGACCACGCAGCGAACCAAAGGATGGATCTTCCGGCCGCGCAGCACGGAAGCCGCCGCCTCCATATCCTCCAGCCGCCCGTTGGTACAGGAACCGATCACCACCTGATCCAGCTTAATCCCGGCCGTTTCCTCCACCGGCTTTACGTTTTCCGGCGAATTGGGACAGGCCACCAAAAGCGGTATGTCCTGGGTGTTTATGTCATATATTTCCAAATAATGGGCGTCAGCGTCGCTGCGGTAAACCTTATATTCCCGCTTGGCCCTGGAGCGCACATAGCAGAGCGTCGTCTCGTCCGGCTCGATGATGCCGGCTTTGGCCCCCGCTTCCACCGCCATATTGCACATGGTCAGCCGCCCGTCCATCGACAGCGCCCCGATGCCCTCGCCCGTGAGTTCCATCATCTGATAGCGGGCGCCGTCCACGCCGATGAGACCGATGAGATAAAGAATAAAATCTTTGCCGCCCACCCATGGCTGCCGCTCCGCGCCGTGAAAAACAAATTTCCGTGATTCCGGCACCCGGAACCAAGCCTCGCCCGTCGCCATGCCCGCCGCCATATCCGTGGAACCGACCCCGGTGGCAAAAGCGCCCAGCGCGCCGTAAGTACAGGTATGCGAATCCGCGCCGATCATCAGGTCGCCCGGCAGCACGACGCCCTGCTCCGGCAGCAGACAATGTTCTATGCCCACGCGGCCTGATTCCCAATAATGCGTGATGCCCTGCGCCAGAGCAAAATCCCGCAGCTGCTTGCTCAGTTCCGCCGACGCTATATCCTTATTCGGCGTAAAATGATCAGGCACCAGAACGACTTTTTCCGGGTCAAAGACCCGCTCGATTTCCAGTTTCGCGAACTCCTGAATGGCGACCGGGCCCGTCACGTCGTTACCCAAAACCAGATCCAATCCGGCGCTGATTATTTCCCCCGGTTCCACCCGGTCCAGACCGGCGTGAGCCGCCAAGATCTTTTCACTGATGGTCATTCCCATCAGAGCGTTCCCCCCTTTTTTTGCGGTTAAAAGATAAGCGTTTATATTATACGGACAGGGACAGATTCACCCGCGGTCTCACTCCATATCAAGCGGCGAATCGCAATAGGAACACACGGCCGGCCGCCCGGCTGTCACCGTAGTCGCTGCGCCACAGCTTGCGCAGACCACGCGCTTCTGCCGCGCCGCTCCTTTGTTTTTGCCGCCGGAACGGCTGTCCGCCGGCATTTCGACGACGATAAACTCTTTCGTCTTCTGATCTATATAGGCCTGCATAAAATAGCCTTTTTCTACCATTTTGGTCAGATCAGCCTCCGCTTCCGTGTAGCTGACGCCCATAGCGGCGGCGATGTCTTCGATCCGCGCGCTGCCCGTGTTTTCCACCACAAGGGCGTAACGGTGAAAGCGCTTCGACTTGCGCCGCGCGTCCATCCCGGCCAGCAAACAGCAGGCCCCGACGAGCAAGCCGACAATGCCCAAGGCGAAGGTGATGAAAGCGGCCTGTTTGATCTGCAGCGCCAGCAAAGCGCCGACCATCAAGGCCACGCCCAGTTTGGTCATGGAATTGCCGTCTTCATAATAGATGTTTTTATTGGTGTGAATACGGTAAATCAGCACAGCGATGCCCACGGGAAAACAAATTATGATCAGCAGCACGATCCAGCCGTAGGAAATCGGTTTCTGTCTGTACATCGCCATTTCCTCCTTCCTGTCCGATATTTAATTATTATTATATAGTATAGGCCGTCGTTTTACCAGTGCGCGGCTGAATTTTTGCCGCGTCAGATCCACGCCGCCTTTTCGCCGGTATAGAGCAAGGTCAGGTGGTGCAGGGCGCGCGTGCAGGCGATATAGAGCAGCCTTTTGTCGTCGGGGGTGTGAAAAGTCCGGCGATCCGCCGATAAAACCACCACGGCGTCAAACTCCAGCCCCTTGGCCAGATAGATCGGCATAACGGTCGCCCCTTCCAGGCTCCGCTCCGCCGCGGCGCTTTCTGCTCCCGCGATCAGCCGAATAGCGGGCTCCGTCGTCCGCAGCCGCCGCTGCCATCGGGCCGCTTCCTCGCCGGTTTTGCACAGCAAGGCGATGGTTTGGCATCCTTTTTCCCGGTTTGCTTCGACCTCTCGCAGCGCCAAAGCGGCCAGAGCGTCGATATCGGGAGCGGCGCAAACGACCGGCGCACTGCCGTGCCGGCCCACATGGCGGACAGGAGCGTCCGCCTCGCGGAACCGTTCGCTGAAAGCGATTATTTCCGCGGTGGAACGAAAACTCTGTTCCAGCCGCACCAGCGCGGAACTCCGCCGTTTCAGCGCCGCGGCGATCACATCATAAACGCCGGCGTCCGTCTTTCGTTCCAAGGACTGATCCGTGTCTCCCAGCACCGTAAAACGGGCCGCCGGGAACAGCAGACGCAGCAGTTCAAAATGGAGATCGCCATAGTCCTGCGCCTCGTCGATCACGATCTGCCGAATATGGTAAAAGGCTGTGCAGCCCGCCGTCCGGGCATGGAGATAGGCAAGGGTCAGCGCGTCCTCATAGCGCAAACCCTCACGGGAAATATCCCCGAGCGTCTCCGCCGTGAAACGGCGCGCTTCTTCCCATTCACCGCCGCCGGGCCGCCAGTATTCCCTGTCCGCCGCCAGAGCCCGATAAAGCGCCAAAGCCTGCTTCGGGCGGGGATCGTGTTTGCCCGGCTTATCTTTAAAGCGCGGGGGCGGCGGCCGGTCGGGGTCGTTCAAGGGACTGTCCGAATCGTACTCCGGCCCGCGGCAGGCGTCGGCGTCTTCTTCCGGCGGCTGGCGGCGCAGAAATTCTTTCAGCGTTTCCGTCCAGCGCGGCGAATTTTTCAGTGCCAGACTTCGCCGGGCGCCGGACGCCGGCTCGTCCGCGGACATCGATTCTTCCAGCGAAAGATAACGGCTGCGCACCGAGACGCCGGGCAGGGCTTCACGCAAAATTTCCGTCAGCAATTCCTCAAAAACAGCGGTAAAAACATTGATCTCTCCCAGTTCCGGCAGCACCCGCGCCACATATTCCTCAAACACGGCGCTGGGAGCGAGGATGAGAATATGGCGGGCCGTCAGGCCGGCGGCCGCGTCCCGGTACAGGAGCCAGGCCACGCGATGCAGGGCGACAGAGGTTTTGCCGCTGCCGGCCGCGCCCTGCACCATCAGCAGTTCATGCTCGCCGTCCCGAATGGCCGCGTCCTGATCCCGCTGTATGGTTTCAATGATCGCGCGCATTTGCGGCGTGGCGCGGCGGGATAACAGACGGCGGAAATAATCGTCATATACCTGCACGTCCGCGTCAAAAAAATATTTCAGCTCGCCGCCCCTGATCTCATACTGGCGTTTAAGCGCCACCGTTCCGCTGACGCGCCCGCCCGGCGTCTCATAATAGGCTGGGCCGACGCCAAAGCGATAATACACCCCGCCCACCGGCGAGCGCCAGTCATGGACTAAAATGTCGAATCCCCGCCCGGCGCGCAGGGAAGAACGGCCGATGTATATTTTTTCCAAGTCGTCCGGCGTCTCCGCGAAAGAAAAATCAATGCGGGCGAAATACGGAGCGTCGATAGTCTTTTCCAATTGCCGGGCTTTATGTTCTTCTGATTCAAAAGCGTTGATCTTTTCCATCACCGGCTGGGCAGCCTGGCTGAGATTCACCAGATCATGGAAATTAGGGGCGGCGTAGAGACCGTAAACAGCGTGAGAGGTTTCCTCCCGGAATTCACGTTTGAGCGCCAATACGGCCGCCTCGTTTTCCGCCCGGTTCTTCAGCGCTTCCGCGCGCTGACGCTCCGCCTCGGCGAGAACTCTGGCCAAATAAGCTTTTTCTTCATATTCCTGATCGTTTGTCTCCGTCGCGTCTGTCACTGAGTCTCCTTTCCGGTCAAGTCAAGTCAAATCAAGCAAAGCGGGCAGCACTTTCGCCCGCCCTCCCGCGCGCGCCTCCAGCCAAGGGATATCGCGCCCGTCTAAAAACAAGCCGTCACGCCGCAAAGCCACATCCGGCAAAACAAAAGTATCCCCGCCCAAATCGCCCAACTCCGCCGCGATATCCTCCGCGGTCAGAAGTCCGGCCACACTGATCGTCTCCCCCAAAAAACGGTTGACCACAGGCCGCACGCGCAGACGCGCGGCGGCGGGAGTTTCCGCCGCCAGACGCGCGGCGGCGGCGGCCAGCACGGGCGCGGCCGCCGTCCCGGTCACCAGATGCAGACGTTCCCCGGCGGCGGCCCGGCCGGCCCAGGCGGTGAGCCGGCGCTTCAGTTCCGGAAGCGTCGCGGCCAGATTTTCCCGCCAACGGGCGATCAGGCCGATACCGTTTTCCAGCTGGGGAAAATCGTCGTACTCCTCACCGGCGGGGATATCTTCCCCAGCCAGCAGATAAAACTCGTCGGCAAAATAAACGAGCCGCCTGCCGCGGCGGGGCAAAAATTCGGCTTGCCATTTCCGCCCCGCCGCGAGGACGGCGCGCGCCTCCTCAGGCCGCACCGGCCTGAGGGCGGTCAATCCGGCGCGATGGGCGGTCAGGCCCACCGGGACGACGCCGATTGACCGCACGGCAGGGAATCCGGCCAAGGCGCGCACCGTCGCGGACAGAACGGCGCCGTCATTTATGCCCGGCACGAGGACTATCTGGGTATGCAACGGAATGGAGGCCCGGCTTAAAGCGCCGATCTGTCCGCGCAGGCGGCCTGAGCGCGGGTGTCCCATCATGAATTGCCGCACCTGAGGATCCCAGGCGTGAACGGAGATATACAGCGGCCCGATCTGTTCGGTGATTATCCGCCGCGTCTCCGTTTCCGTCAGGTTGGATAAGGTGATATAACTGCCCTGGGTGACGGAGAGCCGGTAATCATCATCCTTGAGGTAGAGACTTTTTCTCAGGCCGGGCGGCAGCTGATCGACAAAACAAAAAAGACAGCGATTGCGACAGCGTTTTACACCGCGGGAACAGACCGCCGCTACCTCGATCCCCAGTTCTTCCCCGTTTTCACGCTCAACTTCCAATTCCCAGATATCGCCGCTCGGTTTCCGCACATAAAGAGCGAAAAAATCGCCGGCGGTAAAGCGCTGTAAGTCGAGGATATCTTCTATTTCCTGCTCGTCCACCTGCAGAATGACATCGCCCGGTTCTACTTCCAATTCCGCGCCTATACCGCCCGCCGTCACCGCCGAGACAATTAATCCCTTTTTTGTCATTTTTTCCTCCGCGGTCAGCCGTCAGCCGCGCGAAACGCTGAGAATCACCCCGATGCTGAACATCGTTATGATCAGCGAAGTGCCGCCATATGAGACAAGAGGCAAAGTCACTCCCGTGATCGGCATAAGTCCTGTCATGACCGCCATATTCACGCATACCTGTAAAGCCAGCATGGCTGTGAGGCCAAAAGCCAGAAAACGACCGAAATCATCCTGGCATTTATTGGCGACGTAAAAACAGCGAAAAATCAATACGACAAAAAAGACGACTAACATGAGTGTCAGGAAAAATCCCAGTTCTTCGCCGACGATAGCGAAAATGGAATCGGTATAGCTTTCCGGCAGCCGGTATTTCTGTTCGCTGGCGCCGACGCCGACCCCGAACAGTTCGCCGCGGGCAAAAGCCAATTGCGTTTGCACATATTGCAGCCCGTCCCCGGTCGGATCTTCCCACGGATCAAGCCAGCCGGCTATGCGGCGCTCCTGATAAGGATTACGCCGGATGATCCACACCAGCGCCGCCGCCCCGGCCGGCGCCGCCGCCGCAAACCACCACGCGGAAAGCTCCGACTGCAGCAGCAGGAGATAACAGGCGGCGGCAATGATAAACGCCGTTCCCAGATCCGGTTCTTTGACGATGATCCCCAGAAAAACCGCCGTTATGGCCAAAGGAATGACGGTTTGGGTTATCCGCCGCACAGGCCTTCTGGCCAGCCACCAGGCCCAAAAAAGGGCCAGCGCCACTTTAGCCGTCTCCGAAGGCTGAAACTGGATCCCGAAATCAATCCAGCGGGTGGCGCCGTTGAGGAAGACCGCGAAAGGCGTAAACAACAAAACAAGCGCGGCCCCCGCCGCAATAACGCCGGGAACAGCCAGCGCCCGAAACCATTTATACGGCGTCAGCAAAGCCAGCGTGGCCGCCACGACGCCGACAAGAGCCAGACGCGCCTGCCGGATCAAAAAATAATAGGGATTACCTGTGTTGTTGATAGCGAATGCCGAACTCGACGTCATAATCATCGTAATCCCGATGGCGAGGATCATCAGCGTCATGATTATAATAACCGAATCCGGCATTTTCCTTTTATTTTTTCCCATCAGCGTTAATCGCGCGGATAATCAGCAACTCAATCGTCTGTTTCTCCGGTTTCCTCCGCCGGTAATTCCGCGCCCTCCGCGTCAGGCGCTTCTGCCGGTTCCTCTGCCGGTTCCTCCGTCTCCGCCGCGGGACTGACTGGCTCCGCGGATTGTTCGCCTGTTTCGCCTGTTTCTGCTTCCGTTTCCGTCTCTATTCCCGTATCCGGGCCTGCTTCTATTTCCGCTTCGGTCTCCGCCGCAAGCGTGGCTTCGTCGTCTTCGACCGGCGGCCGCCCGGTTTCTTTGGACAGCAATTCTTTGATGCTGATGCTGATGCGCTTATCACCCGGGCGGCACTCGATAACTTTGGCCGTGATCATGTCGCCGACCTTCAACACTTCGTCCACTCTGCCCACCCGGTAATGCGCGATCTGCGAAATATGAACGAGGGCGTCAACTCCGTCCTCCAGCTGGACAAAAGCGCCAAAACCGGCAATGCGCACCACTTTGCCCGTAACGACAGAATTTACCGGATACTTCTCCCCTACCTGCAGCCACGGGCTGCCTTTAAGCTGTTTCATGCCGAGTGAGATGCGGCCGTTGTTCTTATCCACCCGCAGAACTTTAACGTCGATCTCCTCCCCGACCTTTACGATTTCCGACGGATGGTTCGTCCGGGAAAACGACATATCGGATATATGCAGCAACCCGTCCACGCCGCCGACGTCGACAAAAGCGCCGAAACTCGTCAGGCGGCGCACCACGCCTTTCAGGACTTCGCCTTCCGTCAGGGTTTCCAGAACTCTTTTCTTTGCTTCATCCGCTTCTTCGGCTAAAATGATTTTCTGGGACAAAACCAGGCGTTTTTTGTTTTCATCAAACTCAATAATGCGCAAGCGGAGGGTTTCTCCGACATATTTGCTCAGATCGTCCACATAGCCGAGCTGCACATGCGAAGCGGGAATAAAGCCCCGCATCCCCAAATCAACCAGAAGTCCGCCTTTCACGGCGTCAATCACCTTGGCCGACACTTCTTCTTTTGCTTCGAACAGTTTAATCAGCTTGTCTTTCGCTTCGATTTCCCTCAGACGGCGGCGGGATAATTCCGGATATCCCTCCTGGTTTTCCACCCGTGTTACCTCGGCTTTGATCTTGTCGCCGATCTGCGGCGGCTCACTGCCGGCCGGTCCGATGCCCGACAGCGCAATAACGCCCTCGGATTTCCAGGCGATGTCCAAATACACCTCGTCATGAGTGACCTTGACCACCGTGCCTTCCACGATAGCGCCGCGATAAAGCTGAACCAGCCCGGTTTCGTCCATCATGGAAGCCTGGTCGCTTTCCGGCGCGCCCGCGGTCTCCGATTCAGCCGTCTCCGGTTCGGTCGTCTCTGATTCAGCCGCTTCCGGTTCAGCCGTTTCTGATTCGGTCGCTTCGGACTCAACCGCTTCCGTCTCGGTTATCTCCGTCTCGGTCGCTCCGGGTTCAGCCGTTTCCGTCTCGGCTATCTCCGTCTCGGTCGCTTCGGGCGCAGCCGTTTCCGGCTCAATCGCTCCGGGTTCAGCCGTTTCAGATTCGGCTGTCTCAACAACGGTCGTATCCGCTTCGGCCGTCGGCGCCACTTGGTTTTCCGCCGGTGTTTCCGCGTCGTTCTCCCTGATTTCCTGTTTCAAATCCATGTCGTCGATGAACTCAGTCATGTTCCTGCAGACCTCCTCAATTAACCAGTCCGGCGTGGACGCTCCCGCTGTCACTCCTGCCTGCCGCGCGCCGCGCAGCCAGTCTGGTTTTAGTTCCAGTGGCGTTTCTATCAGATAGGTCGGCGTATACGCTTCGCATATTGACGCCAGTTCTCTTGTGTTTGAACTCTCTTTCCCCCCCACCACGATCATCACTTCGACTGAACGGGCCACCATAGCCGCCGCTTCCTGCCGCTCCGCTGTCGCGCCGCAAATGGTGTCATAAACGATAAGTTCGCCGGCGTGTGACCTGAGTTCTTCCACCAGAGTCAAAAAGCGATCCCGGCGCAAAGTTGTTTGCGCCAACACGGCTACCGACGGATAACGCGGCAGGATCGCCGCTTCCGCCAAAGTCGGGACCACGACGGCGCTTCGGCCGGCCCAGCCCAAAATCCCCCGCACTTCAGGATGAAAACGGTCGCCGGCCACTATCACTGTGTGACCGGCCGCGGCGGCTTGTTTCGCGATGTTCTGAGCCCGGCGCACATAAGGGCAAGTCGCGTCAATAACCGTGATCCCGCGTCTCGCGCATTCCTGATACACCGACGGCTCCACGCCGTGGGAACGGATCACCAGCCGGCGCCCGTCCGCCCACTCCGCGAAAGATTCCGTCGCCCGAACCCCTTTGGCAGCCAGCGCATCCACCACCTGCCGGTTATGAATGAGCGGGCCCCATGTCGCCGCCCCTCCGGTCGCCGCGGCCTGGAGAGCCAAATCAATCGCTCGCTTGACGCCAAAACAAAAGCCCGCTTTATCAGCCCGCACTATAGGCAAACCGGCGAACCTCCTTTTAAGCATCTAGTTACTTTTCGCCAGTGATGAATAAAATCCTTCTGGGACGAAAAATTCTTTATAACTCCAAACCGCGGATGCGCGTCATCACTTCTCTGGCCTGCAAAGCGCGCCGGTCTTTTTTTTCAGGCGCCGGCGCCAGTTGTTCCGCGCTGATGGGCGCGCCTATGACGATACCGGGTTTGCTCCGCGGATCCATGAATTTGTCCGTGCCGTACACCCGCGCCGGCACAAGCGGCACGCCGGCTTTTTCCATCAGAAAAATCATACCGCTCATCGGTTCCTGCTCTTCGTCGGCTTTGCCGCGATGCCCTTCGGGAAAGATCCCCACCACCTCGCCGGCCCGCAGAAGTTCCAGCGCTCTTTTGATGGCTTTCATATCCGGAGCGCCGCGTTTGACGGGAAAAGCGCGCAGCCATTTGAAAGCTGTTTTGATGATCGGTCTGGTAAAAAATTCCTCCTTGGCCATGAAATACACCTGCCGTTTCAGGGCGCAGGCCACGGCCACCACGTCCCAACCGCTCATATGATTGGCGACTATGATCATGCCGCCCGTCACGGGCACTTTTTCCCGGCCGGTGAATCTCATCCCCCGCAGAAGAAGGATTATCCGGCAGACGAACCTGACCAACCGGTAAAAAAAATTCACTTCCCCGTCTCCTCCCCGCTTTCCCGCGCCCGTTCCCATGCCAGCACCTTTTCTTTGATCAGAGCCGCCACTTCATCCGGGCTGAGGAAAGTGGCGTCGATCAGGAAAGCGTCCTCCGCCTGCCGCAGCGGCGCCGCGGCGCGGCTGCTGTCGCCGCGGTCCCGCGCTTCGATTTCCGCCAGCACGTCTTCTTCCGTCAAACCCTCCGCCTGCCCGGCCGCTTCCAGTTCCCTCGCGCGCCGCCGCGCCCGTTCCCGCGCCGAGGCGGTGAGAAATATCTTCACCGCCGCAGCCGGCAGCACATGCGTCCCGACGTCGCGCCCATCCATGATCACGGACTGAGCGGCGGCCAGCAGACGCATTTGCCGCGTCAGGTTTTCCCGCACCGCGGGGTGAGCGGCCACCGCCGAAACGACGCGGCTGATTTCCGGCCGGCGAATGGCCTCCGTCACGTCTTCGCCGCCGCAAAAAACCCGATCCGGGCCGCCGCCCGTCCCCGGCTGAAAAGCAACGCGCGCTCCGGCGCTGATATCCGTGACAGACGGTTCGTCCGCCGGGTCGACCCCCCGCCGCAGAACTAACAGGGCCACGCTGCGGTAAAAAGCGCCGGTATCCAGGTACACCAGCCCCAATTCCCGCGCCAGCAGCCGGGCGGCTGTACTCTTACCCGAACCCGCCGGCCCGTCCACGGCCACCTGAAGCGGCATAAGCTTTTCCCCTTTCTTACCCGTCAACGGTCTGATATCACCCGATGCCCGAGACCGACGGCGATTTCGTCGAGATGCAAAAGCCCGACCCCGAAAAAAACCGCGACGCTCAGATGCTCGCCCTGCCGGGCCACGCTGATCTTGCCGCCGACATTCAGGCCGAAGGCCTTGGGCATGATCTGACTCAAAGCCTCCCGCGTCGCCCCGGCCACGGAGCCCTCGTCGCCGTGCGTCGCCTGAATGACCCCTTCGCGTTTAGCGGCGACGATCGCTCTTTCCACCAGTTTTTTGATGGAACTGAGATAATCGCCGCCATAGTCCACCGCCACCGCGCGCACGCCACTTGCGGCATACTCGTTTTTCAGCAAAGTTTCCGCTTCCCGGCTGTCGGTCATCGCCATGTTCAGAGCCGCCGCCGCCACTGTTCTGCTGCCGCCTGCCGCCATTTTTCCTCACCTCATAATTCATCGCGGACCCATGGCCCGGCGCTATTCCCCCGGATAAAGCGGCGATTTTTCACCGTATACCACGGCCACGGCGCCGCCGGCCAGATCCAGCGCCCCGGTCGCCGTCAGCCCGCAGCGGCGGAACATGTCCGCCAGTTCTTCCTGCGGGGGAAAACACCGCGCCGACTCATAAAGGTACGCGTATTCCCGCGCTTTGCCTCCCGCGCACCGGCTGCCGAGGAACGGGATCAGCCGGGCAAAAACCGGCCAGTATACGGCGCTCATCCCCGGAAAGCGCGGCTGCCCCATATCCAGCGACACGACCCGCCCGCCCGGCTTGACGATCCGCCGCATTTCCCGGACAGCGCCCTCTCTGTCCGTTATGTTGCGCAGGCCCCAGCCGATGAGTACCGCGTCAAAACTGGCCGTGGCAAAAGGCAGTTCCGCGGCGTCTCCCTGCACGAAGCTGATATTGTCCACATGGTCCCTCGTTCGCCTGTGCGCGGCCTCCATGTTCCCGGCGGCGACGCGGAGCATGGCCGGAGAAAAATCCAGCCCCACCACTTCGCCTTCCCGGCCGGCCGCCGCGCGGGCCGCCAAAGCCAGTTGCCCCGTGCCGCAGCAAATATCCGCCACCCGGTGTCCGGGGCGGATCCGCGCCGTCCGCACGGCCTGCCGCCGCCAGTGCCGATCCAGCCCCAAACTCATGACGCTGTTCATGAAATCATATTTTTCGGCGATCCCGCCGAAAATATCCCGCACCATCCGGCTTTTACCGCCGCCTTCCCCGTTCATCATGCCGACGTCGCCGCGGTCGGCAGGGCGTACATATGATCCAACGGCCCGCGGCCGCGGCCCAGGTCGAGACCGGCGCGCAGAGCCCCGGTCACATAAGCTTTAGCCTGCTCCGCTCCCGCGCGCATGCCCTCGCCGGCCGCCAGCCGGCAAGCGAGGGCGGCGGAAAGCGTGCAGCCCGTGCCGTGAGAATTGGGATTGGGCACATGCTCCCCTTTCAGCCAATGCGCTGTTTCGCGGCGGTAAAGGAGATCGTCCGCCCCGTCCGGCAAATGTCCGCCTTTGAGCAGGATATGCCCGGCGAAATCATCAGCCAGACGCGCGGCCGCCGCAAACATCTCCGGACGGCTGCTCACTTTCAGACCGCTCAATTCTTCGGCTTCAGCCATATTAGGCGTGATAACTTCCGCCAAAGGAAAAAGCTCGCTCACCAGAACCGCCGTCGCCTCCGTGCGGATGAGCCGCCCCCCGCTCGTCGCCCCCATGACCGGATCCAGCACGATATGCGGGGCGCGGTATTCCCGCAGTTTGGCCGCGAGGACCCGGATGACGCCGATCGAAGACACCATGCCTATCTTCACGGCGTCAGGGAAGATATCGGTGAAAACAGCGTCCAGCTGCCGCCCGACGAATTCCGGCGTGAGTTCCGCCACCTCGAATACCCCTGTGGTGTTTTGCGCCGTCAAAGCCGTGACGACGCTCATGCCGTAGACGCCGTGGGCGGCCATTGTCTTGAG
The DNA here is from genome assembly GCA_031266805.1 of Gracilibacteraceae bacterium. Taxonomy (GTDB): domain Bacteria; phylum Bacillota; class Desulfitobacteriia; order Desulfitobacteriales; family Syntrophobotulaceae; genus JAIRRL01. The sequence goes on along the minus strand of JAISAH010000102.1, from coordinate 64,780 downwards.
ATCGGCCTGAATACCCGCGCCGCCGCTGGGGTCGGATCCGGCCACCGTCAATACTTTAAGCATTTTCCGTCAGCTCCGTAAAAGAATAAATATATTGATGACAGTATTCCCGCGCCGCCATTTCGTCAGCGGCCGCTTCCGCGTCAAAAACGCCGATCACCGTCAATCCCGCCGCCCGGGCCGAGCGCAGGCAATAAAGCGAATCCTCAAACACGGCGCACTCCGCCGGACTCAGACCCAAACGCTCCACCACGTCAAGGAAAAAACGCGGATCGGATTTGGGCCGGCCGATGGTATCGCAGGTGTAGATGTCGGTGAAAAACCGGCGCAATTCAAAACGGGTCAGGACCTGCGCCGCCATCGCCCGGTCCGTGACCGTCGCCACGCACATTTTACAGCCGGCGGCCGCGCGCTGCTCCAGGTATTCCCGGACGCCGTCCTTCGGTTTTGCCAATTTATGGTATCTGTGATTCGCCATGGCGTAAATTTCCGTCAGCATATCTTTTTTGGCCGCCGGTACTTTCAGGCACTCGTGAAAATAAGCGACGCTCTGCTCCAGGCTCAGCGGCAGCAAGTCCGCTTCCGCGGCCGGAGACAGCGCTACGCCGTAGCCCTCCAGAAACGCCTCGCTCAATCCTCGCCACACCGGCATGGTGTCCAGCAAAGTGCCGTCCATGTCAAAAATTATTCCCTTTATATTTGCGGGTAAGATCATCATAAAAGCCACTCTACTCCCAATCGCGCAATAATTCTCTGGCCGCCGCTTCCGGCGCCGGCGCGGCAAAAAGCGCCGATACGACCGCGATGCCCCGAATCCCGCTCCCCTGCAGCAGCGCGGCGTTGCCGGCGTTTATGCCGCCGATTGCCACGACCGGAATACGCGCCGCCCGGCAGATGTCCCGCAAAACCCCCAGACTGACGGCGGCGGCGTCAGGCTTGGTCGCCGTGGCAAACACCGCGCCGACCCCGAGATAATCGGCGCCCGCGGCTTCGGCCCGCAGAGCCTGAGCGGCGGTCCTGGCAGAGATCCCGATGATTTTGCCCGGGCCGAGCCGCGCGCGTGCCGCCCCGATTTCCATATCCCCCTGCCCCAGATGGACGCCGTCCGCTTCCAGCGCCGCCGCTTCCTCCACCCGGTCATTGACGATAAAAGGCACGGCAAAACGGCGGGCCAAAGCGCGGAGAGTCCGGCCGACGGCCACAAAATCATCAAACCCTAGTGTTTTTTCCCGGAATTGCAGCATGGTGGCCCCGCCGCGCAAGACCGCCTCCGTCGTCTCCGCCAGCGAGCGGGCGCCTAAACAGGAGCTGTCGGTGATCGCGTAAAGACGCAGGGCTTTTTCCGGCAAAACAGGCCCCGCTGATTTCAGTCCAGACACGCCAATGCCTCCCGCCAGACCAGACGCACCGATTCCGGCGCGCCAAGAGCCGCCAGCCGTTCCCCCGTCCGCCGCGCCGCACCTAGTCCCTCCCGCCGCACGGGATCCACATCTTCACCCAGACAAAGGCGGATGGCGTCACTCAGCGCCGGCGGGGCCACGGCGGACAGAGCCTGTAAAAACCGGGCCGGCGCCGGCGGGTTTTCATCCGGGCGGACCCCGCCGGGCGGCTGCCAGCCGCCCGCGGCCAATAAACACCCGGCGGCGGCTTCCGCCAGGGTCTCGCTGATTTCCGACCGTTCCCCTTCTGTCAAAGCCGGGAAAAAACCGGCCGTATCGCCGCTCCACAGCGGGTGGCGCCGGATCAGGGCGCAGCAGTCCGCCGCCGCCGCGTACCAGGCGCCCACCAAAATCTGCAAGGTCGCGAAATATTGGAGCGGCCGCGGCGATCGGCCGGCGGATCCGTGATCATACAAATAAAGGTAGAGCAGGTCGCAGCGCTTGTCCCGCGCCGCCGCCAGAAAACAGAGCGGCGAGCGGGCGCGGGCCAGCCAGACGGAGAGCGTCTCAAACACCGTCCGCGCGTCCTCCGCCCGCCCGCACTCGATATAACCGGCGGCGGCCGCCGGGTTATCCGGCTGCAAGTCGAGCGCGGCGGCAAAATCCGCCCGCGCGCCCGCGAGGTCGCCGGTCATCTGCCGGCAGCGCCCTAAACGGGCATAAACCAGCGGCCGGGATTTTTCCTGCCGGAAATCGGAATCACCAAAATCATCAAACCCATTTTGCCACAATTCCGCCGCTTTGGCGTACAGCGGCAGCGCCCCGCTCCAATCGCCGCGTTCCAGACATTCGTCAGCCGCCATAGTGCAGGCGGCGGGTTGGGCGGGAAAACGGCGCAAAGCTTCCTCTTTCAGCCAGGCCCGGCGCTCCGGCCCCGACGCCGCGTCGGGCGTAAAATCAAGAGCCATATCGGCCAGAAGCAGGGCTTTAAGGCAGACGGACGAGGAAGAAGGGTCCCGGAGCAGGAACTCGCGGCTGTATTCCCATATCCGTTCCCGCTCTTTCTGCCGGTCCAGAGTCTTGCTCATATGAAAGAAAAGCAGCGGATCATTGTCGCCGGAGCGGATCTGTTTTTCCATGACGCGCATATTGCGGGCGATTTTAGCGCCGGCGCGAACGGGGTCATGTCCGTCATGCCAGAGATATATGACGGCGGGCGGCGCGTCAACGATGCGCGGCGGCTCTCCGGCGCGGCGCAGATCCTCGTGGATCGCGCCTTTGTAGCGCAAAGCGGGGTCAAGGCGAAACACGCGCAGGACGGCGGTATATGAAGACGCGGAAAAGTCCGTCCCCTCATAACGCCGGAGCGCGATACCGTCCGCCAGCGCCAGCGCCGAGGCGTTGTTCTCCAGCATGGCCCGCAGCGCCGCCGCTCCGCCGGGGGCAAAATACTCGTCCGCGTCCGGGAATAAGATCCAATCGCCGTCAGCCGCGGCCAGCGCCTGGTTTTTCGCCCAAGCGAAATCATCCCGCCACGGGATCTCTATGACCCGCGCTCCCCGCGCCCGCGCGATTTCCCGCGTCCGGTCCTCCGAACCCGTATCGGCGACCACGATAGCGTCCACGGCTTCCCGCAGGCTGTCGAGACAGCGGGCCAGACAGCGCTCCTCATTTTTAGTTATCAGGCAGGCGGTGAGTTTCATAGGAACAGTTTACATTATAGCGGCAAAAAAAACAAGCGGCCCCGCTCTTGTAACTCCGCCGCGACATTTGTCGCTTCCGCCAGAGAAATAACGTCGCTTAGAAACGACACCGCCCCGGAAACCATTTTATGTTAATAGCGAAAAGGCGTTGTCATTCAGGTTTTTAACAAATATTATCATTTCCGGTTCGCTTGGCACAAAATATGCATATTTATCTTGCGCAACGTTGCAATGGAGGTTTAAACCTTAAAACCATTATTCAAATAAGGAGGGGTAAAATGACGACCCTGAGCGTGGTTGGTATTATCCTGTCACTGGCGCTCATTGTAATTCTCGCTTTAAGAGGCGTACACATCATGCTGATCGCTCCGTTCGGCGTGGTGATCGTCGCCCTGTTTTCTCAGATGGGGGTATTGGAAACACTCACCGGCCCTTATATGCAAGGTTTCGTCAATTATGCCAGCAGATACTATCTTATTTTCCTTTTTGCCTCCATTTTCGGCAAGTTCATGGACGACAGCGGCGCCGCGCGCTCTATAGCCAACGGCATCCTGAAGATCATCGGCCGGAAGAACGCCCTTTATTCGCTCTATGCCATCGCCGTGGTGACGCTGGTTTTGACACTGGGCGGCGTCAGCCTGTTCGTCGTTATTTTCGCCGTTATGCCTATCGCGCGGCCGATTTTTAAAGAAATGGATGTTCCTTGGCACCTGTTTATGGCTCCGTTCATGTTCGGGATCGGGTCGCTCTCCATGTCGATGATCCCCGGCACTCCGTCCACACTGAACATCATGCCTATGGTCTATCTGGGAACACCGGCTACGGCCGCTCCGGTCATCGGTATTTTTGCTTCGATTTTGATGCTGACTTTGAACCTGCTTTATATGCGGTACGCTCTGAACCGGGCGCGGGCCAAAGACGAGCATTATGAAGACCCGGTAGTCACAGGCAAGACGGAGGACGTATCTTACGAAAACCTGCCGCATATGGTGCTGAGTCTTATCCCGCCAATCATCCTGATCGCCTGTCTCAATGTGATCCGTCTTGATATCGTTTGGTCTCTGGTAGTAGGCTGCGTTTCGGCTGAGGTATTCTTTTTCAAGTATATTAAGAATCCCATGGCCACAATCAACGCCGGCGCTTTGAATACGGCGCTGCCCATTATCAACACTTGCGCGGACGTCGGTTATGGCATGGCGGTGGCGGCAAGCGCCGGTTTTACCGTCATCAAAAACGTACTGCTGTCCATCCCCGGCCCGGCGACCATATCTCTCTGCATCGCGACTTACCTGATGGCGGCCATCACCGGCTCCGCTTCCGGCGGTCTGGGCATCATTCTGGAAACCGTTATCCAGCCTTATGTGGATATGGGGATCAACCCTGAGCTGCTGCACAGAATCGTTTGCATCGCCGCCGGCTCATTTGACGCCATGCCGCATAACGGCGTCGTCATCACATCCCTCGCGGTCGCCGGCTTGACGCACAAACTGGCTTACAGACACATCTTTTGGCCGCATGTCATGGCCACGTTAATAGTTATGATCCCAACCATCATTCTGGCCACCATAATCTACTGAGCAGGAAGGAAAAACACCGTATGAAAATAATCACTTCGGAAGAAGCCGCCCGGCTGGTAAAAGACGGTTCCACGATTTACACCTGTGGATTTGGGCTCGCCGGGTTCGCGGACGAAATGGCTCTCCGGATCGGGGAATTATTTAAGGCGACCGGTCATCCCCGCGACTTGGTCTTATATTACGCCGCCGGTATCGGCAACGCCAGCGACAGAGGCATGCAGCACTGGAGTTATGAAGGCCTGTGGAAACGCATCGTGGGCGGTCATTTTGGGATGGGCGGCGTCAATATCGCCAAATTGATCCTGGAAAACAAGGTTGAATGCTACAACCTGCCTCAGGGGATCCTAGCTTCCATGCCCCGCAATATCGCCGGCAAGCGCCCGGGGATGATCAGCAAGATCGGCTTGGGCACTTTTGTTGATCCCCGCATCGACGGCGGTAAAATCACTTCCACCTGTTCCGCGGATATCGTCTCACTCATCGAAATCGACGGCGAAGAATGGCTTTATTATCACGCCCCTGTCGTCGACATTGGCCTTATCCGCGGTTCGGTCGCCGATGAGGACGGCAATTTGACGAGCAGCCGCGAAGGTGTCAAACTGGAATGGATATCCATTGCCCAGGCCGCTAAAAATTGCGGGGGAATTGTTGTCGCTCAGGTGGAACAGGTCGTCAAATCCGGTACTCTCAATCCGAAAGACGTCTCCGTACCCGGTATTTTTGTTGATTATGTCTTCAAAGCGAAACCGGAAAATCATCTGCAAACTATGGTCACTTATTTCAACCCCGCTTACAGCAACGATATTAAAATTCCGCTTAACGATATTGAATTTCTGCCGATGGGCGACCGCAAGATCATTGCCCGCCGCGCCGCGATGGAATTGCAGAAAGACGTTATCGTCAATCTTGGCGTCGGCATGCCGGAAGGAGTGGCGGCTGTGGCGGCGGAAGAAGGCATTGCGGACTATATGTCGCTGACGGCCGAGTCCGGCGTTATCGGCGGCGTCCCGGCGGGCGGCAACGATTTCGGCATGTCGGTGAACGCGCAGGCCATTATTGATCAGCCATATCAGTTCGACTTTTATGACGGGGGCGGCGTTGACGTCGCTTATCTGGGTCTGGCGCAAACCGACGAAGAAGGAAATATCAATGTCAGCAAATTCGGCCCCAAAACAGCCGGTTGCGGCGGGTTTATCAACATCACCCAGACGGCGAAAAAAGTCGTCTACTGCGGCACTTTTACCGCCGGAGGACTGAAAATCGAGGCTGCTGACGGGAAGCTGCGCATCCTGCAAGAAGGTAAAATTAAGAAATTTCTGAAAAAAGTAGAGCAGATCACTTTTAGCGGGCGTTACGCGGCGGAGCAGGAGCAACCTGTGTTGTATGTCACGGAACGGGCTGTATTCCAGCTGACGAAAGGAGGTTTGGAACTGACGGAAATAGCCCCCGGCCTTGATCTAGAAAAGGACGTCCTCCAGCATATGGAATTCAAACCCATTATAAAAAATGTCAAAGAGATGGATAGCAGTATTTTCAGGGAAACATGGGGCAAGCTCGCCAATATCATTAACGAAGGAGAATAAAATCATGTATGACATGAGCTTAACAGAAGAAGAAAATTTGATGATCCAAAGCGTCAAAGAATTCACCCAAACCACTATAGCGCCGGCGGTCAAGGAAATTGACATCAGCGGAGAATTCCCGTGGGATATCGTCAACAAATTGATCGATCTGGGTCTGCACGCGATGCCCGTGCCCGCGGAATACGGCGGCCCCGGTCTTTCGTCGGTCATGTCGGCGATCCTGGCGGAAGAACTGGCCAAAGGGTGCCCCGGTATAGCGACTACCGTAGGCGCGAACGGGCTGACTTCCTATCCGATTTTGCTTACAGGTACGGAAGCCCAGAAAAAACTGTATTTTGACCTCCTCATGTCCGGCAAACTGGCCGCCTTTTGCCTGACCGAGCCTAATGCCGGTTCCGACGCCGGCGCCGTGGCCACGACGGCCGTGAAAGAAGGCGGCGAATACGTTCTGAACGGTCAAAAGACATTTATCACCAACGGCGGGGTGGCCGGCGTATACACTGTTTTCGCTACCCAGGACAAGTCCAAAGGGATAAAAGGGTTGAGCGCTTTTATCGTGGAGCGTGACCGTCCCGGCATCAGCGTGGGCAAAGAAGAAAACAAAATGGGTATCCGCGCTTCCAACACGACGGATGTTTTTTTGGAAAATGTCCGCATACCGGCCGACCACCTGCTCGGCAAAGAGGGCGAAGGATTCAAGATCGCCATGCAAACCCTCGACAAGGCGCGTCCGATCGTGGGCGCCATTTCGGTCGGTCTCTCCCAGGCCGCCTTGGACGCCAGTATTAAGTATTCCAAGGAGCGCCAGCAGTTTGGCAAACCCATCTGCGCCAACCAAGCCCTACAGTTCATGCTGGCGGACATGGCTATTCAGACTGAAGCCGCCCGCTGGCTGGTACACCGCGCCTGCTATCTGATCGACGCCGGTCTGCCATACGGCAAAGAATCGGCGATAGCCAAGACTTTCGCTTCCGACACCGCCATGAAAGTCACGACGGACGCCGTCCAGATCTTCGGCGGCTACGGTTACAGCCGCGACTATCCAATCGAAAAAATGATGCGCGACGCCAAAATCATGCAGATCTTTGAAGGCACCAATCAGGTGCAGCGCATGGTCATCGCCGGTCAATTACTGAGATAAGGGAGGTTTTACCGTTGTACGAAAAGAAAACTTTCGATCAATTTCAAGTCGGAGATAAAGCGACATTTTCCAAAACCATCACTGAAGCGGATGTCGTCAATTTTGCCGGAATCTGCGGTGATTTCAATCCCCTGCATATGGACGCGGAATACGCTAAAAACACTATATTCAAACAGCGCATTGCCCACGGGGCTCTGGTGAACAGCTTTATTTCCTCCGTGGGAGCGATGTTCGTCGGTCTCGGCGCGGTCTATATCTCCCAGTTTTCGAAATTCCTCGCGCCCGTGCATATCGGCGACACGATCACCGCCACGATGGAAGTGACCGAACTCATTTCTGAGAAAAACCGTTTGAAGAACAGAACCTATGTGACCAACCAGGAAGGCAAAATAGTCATCGACGGCGAAGCGGTCGTCATGATCCCCAGGTAACAGGCAAACAGCCGGAGAAAGGGGTTCGCGCCCCTTTCTCCCAAAGAAACGGAGAGACAGAATGAAAATAATCACCTGTTATAAATGGGCGCTGGACGAAGAGGACATCATTATCGACAAACAAAGCCGGGAAGTCATAACCGGACGGGCGAAATACAGGATCAGTCCTTATGACCGCAATGCCCTGGAATGCGGCGTGCGGTTCGCGGAAGCCAACGGCGGCGAGATCGTCGCTTTGACGGTCGGCGGCCCGGAAACCGCCGGTTCGACCAAAGACGTTCTTTCCCGCGGCGCCAACCGCGCTGTTTACATCGCCTGTCCGGAATTGGCGGCGGCGGACTCCGCGGCGACGTCACGCGCGCTGGCGGCGGCGGTGAATAAAATCGGTGATTTTGACCTCATAATTTGCGGCGAAGGTTCCAGTGACAATTACGCTCAGCAAACCGGGCCCCGGTTGGCGGAATTGCTGGGCGTCCCTGTCGTCAGCTATGTCAGCAAAGCCGAAATAGAAGGAAATATGCTGCGGGCCGAACGCAAGCTGGAAGACGGGATGGAAGCGGTCGAAACGCCGCTGCCCGCCCTCATCACCGTATTGCCGGATATCAACGAAGCGAGAATTCCCAGCCTGAAGCAGATTTTAGCCGCGGGGCGCAAACCGGTGGATCCTTTTACCATTGAAGATCTGAATCTCCCGGCGGATATGATCAAACCTCTGTCCGCACGGTTAAGCACGCAAGGCGCTGTGACGGATCGCCGCTGCGTCGTTCTCCAAGGCGACGGCGCCGCGATAGAACTTGTCGGCATCCTGAAAAGCGAAGGCATCTGTTGAGGAGGAGCTTGTAATGTCGGAAATCTGGATCATATCGGAAAAACAGGACGTTATGCAGACGCTGCTGGCTCACGCCAAAGCCCTGGCAAAAGGCGAACTCATTGTCGCTCTTACTTCTGAGCCGGCCGCGGCGGAAACAGCCTCTACCCGCGGCGCGGACCGCGTTCTGCTGTATCAGGGCGGTTCGCGTCCCGAAGCGTATATCAAAGACTGGCAAGCGCTCGCGCGGGAAAGATCGCCGCGGGCCATACTGCTGGGCGCCGGGCGCCGGGCCAAGGAAATCGCCGCCCGACTGGCCGCCGGGCTGGATGCCGCGCTTATTTCAGACTGCGTGAAACTGGAATACAAAGACGCTTATTATTCCGAGCGGTATCTTTACGGCGGCCTTTGCCTTATTCAGGAAAAAACAGAAAAAATTCCCTTCATGGCCACCATGGCGGGCGGAAATATTGAAGCGCCGCCGGCGCAGAGCGCCGTGCCCATTGAGAAAAAAGAACTGTCAGAGACGGAGAAAATAACGGTCAGCGATTTCCGCCCGCATCAGAGTGCCACCAACCTCATGGAAGCCAAGGCGATCGTGTGCGTGGGGCGCGGTCTCGCCCGCAAGGAAGATTTGGCTCTGGCGGAAAATCTGGCCAAAGTTCTCAGCGCCGAAATCGGCTGTACGCGTCCTGTCGCTGAGGAACGACAGTGGCTGCCTGAAGAAAACTACATCGGCATCACCGGGAAAACTCCGTCCCCCGATCTGTATTTCGGGCTGGGCGTTTCCGGGCAAATCCAGCATATTTCCGGTGTGCGCGACAGCAAACTGATCGTCGCCATTGAAAAAAATGACAGCGCCCCGATCCTCAAAGCGGCGGATTATACGATTTTAGGCGATCTTTATGAGATCGTGCCGCAAATAATCAAAGCGCTGCAAATGTAAGGAGGTATTCCAATGGGTATCCTATGCAAAGTTGAAGACTATATCGCGGATATCGTGATTGACCGGCCCGAAGCTTTTAATGCCCTGAATCCCGCCATAACTAAGGAACTGGGTGAGACGGCCGCCAAATTGGCCGCCCGCTCGGATGTGCGAGCCGCTATAATCCGCGGGGGCGGCGATAAGAGTTTTGTCGCCGGAGCGGATATCGTCAGCATGATGGAAATGAGCGCCCAGGAGGCCGCTGAGTTTTGCTACAGCGTCCAATCGGTTTTCCTGACCATCGAAAGATTACCGTTCCCGACGATTGCCGCGATACAGGGATTCGCGCTGGGAGGCGGCTGTGAGTTGGCTCTTTCCTGCGATATCCGTATCGCCAGTACCAGAGGGCGTTTCGGTTTACCGGAAGTCGGTCTCGGCATCATTCCCGGCGGCGGCGGCACTCAGCGTTTAGCGCGCCTGATCGGTCTCGGTCAAGCGAAACGCCTGATATTCAGCACCGAGCAGATAAAAGCCGAAGAAGCTCTCGCTATCGGTCTCATCGAAAAAATGACCGCGCCGGAAGACCTGATGCCCACCGCGCTGAAAATGGCCGCGGATATTTCCGCCAAGGGGCCGCACGCCGTACAAAGCGCGAAAATAGCTATTGACCAAGGGTATGGCGTTAATATCGAAGCCGGACTGTCCATAGAAGCCGGCTTATGCGCTCTTTGTTTCGGCGGCGGCGAGCAGCGCGAGGGGATGAAAGCCTTCACGGAAAAAAGGGTTCCGCAATATTGATTGTTTCTAAAAAAGGCTTTTTTGAGGAGGCGGATCTTTATGAAGCACTCGAATCAAGCCATGATTCAGCAACTGGATTTGGAGACGATCATCGAACTCTCCCACGATGTGATTTACATCACCGATATTCAGGGCACGGTAATATTAGCAAACCGCGCCGCCTGCCAGCTTCTGCAATTACCTATAGCGGAGCTGGTCGGCGCCAACATTGAGGAACTGATTGAGAACGACTACTATGATTATTCGACGGCTATGGAAGCGGTTCGCACGCACAAGGTGACCAACGGTTTTGTCAAATGCCGAGGAGGCCTCATTTTTTCTACCAGCACCCCTGTTTATGACAGCGATAATCATTTGCGCTATGTCATCACCAACAGTCGTCTGATGAGCCTGATGGAAAAAGTGGTGCGTCTGAAAAAAGAAAGTTACGACTATCGTCTTACCGAGCCGCCTAAACTGTTAATCGTCAGCAACGCGATGCGGAAAGTGATCAAGATGGCCGACAAGTTGGCGGAAACAGCGGTCACTGTTTTACTTCTGGGGGAGACGGGAACCGGGAAAGATGTCCTGGCGCGCTATATCCACGTCCGCTGCAACCGGAACGCCCCCTTTGTCGCCGTCAACTGCGCTTCTATCCCGGAATCACTGATCGAATCCGAGTTCTTTGGTTATGAAAAAGGAGCTTTCACAGGCGCCGCCGCGCAAGGGAAACCCGGTTTGCTGGAGATGGCGGACGGCGGCGCTCTTTTTCTGGATGAAATCGGCGAGCTTTCTCCATTGATGCAAAGTAAATTATTGCGTGTGCTGGAAACGCGCGAAGTAACGCGCGTAGGTTCCGTTCGGCCGCATGAAGTCCAGTTCCGGTTGATTTGCGCCACCAACCGCAATCTGGAACAAATGATGCGTTCCGGCCAATTTCGTGAAGACCTCTATTATCGCATCAATGTTTTTCCGCTTTACTTGCCGCCGCTCAGGGAACGTCCGGAAGCCATTGAAGCTTTTAGCAGCTATTTTCTCAATGAGTTTAATAGTAAATACAGAAAACAAAGAAAACTGAGCGAGACTTTGAATAAAGCCTTGAGATATCATAACTGGCCCGGAAACCTGCGGGAATTGCGCAATACCATAGAGCGTTTTGTTCTATGGGGCTCTGATTTTGAGTTTTCACCGCAAAACCTCGTCAGGCCGCCAGACGGGGATCTGCTGCCGGATTTCTCGGAAAACCGTACTCTGCGTGATTTTTTGCATGATATGGAGCATAATTATATCGAACATGTTCTGCGCATTTGCGATAACAATGTCACTTTAGCCGCCAGCAAATTAGGAGTGCACCGTTCAGTCGTCTATCGCAAAATTAAAAATAAAAAGGAAATATAGAAGATATTCCAAGCTCAAAGCCGCCTGACGCGGCGGTTTTTTTGCGATAAGGGACTGTGTGGAAATATACAGTCCCTAAATTGACACGCGAATCAGCTGCCCGTATAATTAAGACTGGAAGCGGCGGCGGTATTGCCGCCGGCATATCACAGCACGTACAAGCGGAGGAATAAAAAATGAGCGCGGAATCGCCGACGACTGCGATCTATGACCCGCGGCAGGCGGAAAGCAAATGGTATGAATATTGGGAGAAAAACGGCTGCTTTCGCCCGGCGGCGGAAGGCGAAGAAACTTTCAGTATAGTGATGCCGCCGCCTAATGTGACCGGAGTCCTGCATCTCGGTCACGCGATGGATAACACGCTGCAGGATATCCTGGCCCGCTGCCAGCGGATGCGGGGCCGCCGCGTTCTGTGGACGCCCGGCACGGATCACGCGGGCATCGCGACGCAGGCCCGCGTGGAGGAACATTTACGCGCCGAGGGGCTGCAAAGGGAACTCATGGGCCGGGAGGCTTTTCTGGCGCGGGTGTGGGCCTGGAAAAACGAGCACGGCGGCGCTATCACCCGTCAGCTGCGCCGACTGGGCGCGTCCTGTGACTGGGAACATGAACGCTTCACGATGGACGAAGGCTGTTCGCGCGCCGTGCGGGAAGTGTTTGTCCGTCTGTATGAAAAAGGCCTGATTTACCGCGGGGATTATATCGTCAACTGGTGCCCCGTTTGCCGGACGGCGATATCCGATATCGAGGTGGAGCATGAGGAACAGGACGGCCATCTGTGGTACGTCCGTTATCCGGGCGCGGACGGCGGCGCCGGTCTGCTGGTGGCTACCAGCCGCCCGGAAACGATGCTGGGCGACGTGGCGGTGGCCGTACACCCCCAGGATGAGCGCTACGCTCATTTGATCGGGAAATATCTGGTATTGCCGCTCACAGGCAAAGTGATCCCCGTCATCGCCGACGAATACGTGGAACGGGATTTCGGCGCCGGGGCGGTCAAAATAACGCCGGCGCACGATCCGAATGATTTTGAGGTGGGCCGGCGGCACCAACTGGAACCGATGAATATTTTGAACGAAGACGCGACTTTGAACGAAAACGGCTTGGCCTATCAGGGGTTGGACCGTTATGAGGCCCGCCGCCGCGTCGTGGCGGATCTGGAGGCGGCCGGCCTGCTCGACCGCGTGGAGGAAAACCGCCATGCCGTCGGCGTTTGTTATCGCTGCGGCGCCACGGTCGAACCGCGGATCAGCCGGCAGTGGTTTGTGCGCATGGCAGAGCTGGCGCGACCGGCGCTTGAGGTCGTGCGCGCCGGACAACTGGAGTTTATCCCGGAACGTTTTGCCAAAATATACACAAATTGGATGGAAAACATCAGGGATTGGTGCATTTCCCGCCAATTATGGTGGGGGCACCGCATTCCGGTCTGGTACTGCGAAAACTGCGGCGCGGAGATCTGTTCGCGCGTGGAGCCGTCAGTCTGCGGCGTCTGCGGGGGAACGTCTCTCACTCAGGACGCCGACGTACTGGACACCTGGTTTTCTTCGGCCTTATGGCCTTTTTCCACCTTGGGCTGGCCGGAAGAAACTCCGGATCTGCGGGATTTTTTCCCGACGACGGTGCTGGTGACGGGACGGGACATCATATTTTTCTGGGTCGCCCGCATGATTTTCATGAGTTTGGAAATCAACCGGGAAGCGCCTTTTCGCCAAGTCTTGATCCACGGGCTGATCCTTGACGCTCAGGGCCGCAAAATGAGCAAATCTTTGGGCAACGGCGTGGACCCGCTGGAGCTGATAGACCAATATGGCGCGGACGCTTTGCGCCTGACGCTCGTCACCGGCAACACCCCCGGCAACGACCTGCGCTTTCATCCGGAAAGACTGGAATGGGCGCGCAATTTCCTGAATAAGATTTGGAACGCGGCGCGTTTTGTGCTGATGAACACAGCCGATATCACGCCGGGTGAGGCGGGAAACGATTTGTCGATGGCCGACCGCTGGATTTTGTCCAGATACGGGGAAACGGCGCGGCGGGTGACGGAGATGATCGACGGGTTTGACCTGGGCGAAGCCTGCCGCCTGCTGTATGAGTTCGTCTGGAATGAGTTTTGCGACTGGTATATCGAATTAGTGAAAAAAATGCTCTACGACCGGGAGCATCCTAGGGAGCGGCTCGCGGCGGGGCGCGTTTTGCTTCGGGTGTTAGAGGGGACTTTGCGTCTGCTGCACCCGTTTATGCCTTTTATCACGGAAGAAATATGGCAAAACATGCCGGGGAACAGCGGTTCGCTCATGCTGCAAGCCTGGCCGGCCTCAGGCGGAGGCGCGGACGCGGAAGCCGAACGGCAAATGGCGGCGGTCGTCGACGTGATTAGGGCTGTCCGGGGCATCCGCGCGGATATGAACGTCGCTCCGGGCCGGAAAGCGGATATTTGTCTCGTCGCCCAGCCGGCGGAATACGAGGCCCTCGGCGCTGGGGAGGCTTATATAAAACAGCTGGCCGGAGGAGAGCGGGTGACGATTTTGCCCGCCCCGGCGGATAAACCGCCGCAATCCGCTTCGGCCGTGCTGACGGGCGTGACGGTCTATGTACCGCTTAAAGGATTGCTGGATCTCGACAAGGAGATCGCCAAGACCCGCAAAGAAATCTCCGCGGCGCTGGAAACGGCGGAGAGGATGGAGAAAAAACTGCAAAACGAAGGTTTTCTCGCCAAGGCGCCGGAAGCGGTGATCAGCGCCGAAAGGGATAAATTGGAAAAAACGCGGCTCCGCCTGAAAGAATTAAGGGTCCGGCTGGCCGAGCTCCAGTGACGGGACGACCGCCACGAATCCCCCGCCGAACGCGGTCGTGCGCAGCCACAGGCCGACGTCGATAACGGAGCTCCGGCTCTGGTCGTACATGAGGGCGGTGTGGCCGGCTGTTTCATAGGCGATGAGCGTGACCCAATGCCAACTGTCCAGATTGGTCAGCAGCCCGTTGGAGAGATTCAGAAAAGCTACGGGCAGGTCGTCCGCGAGAAACCCGGTGATGAACTGTTCTATATCGGCGAGCGGCGGCCGCCGTCTGAACGGCGCCGGTATTTCCCGGACGTGGGGGCGGAGCGGCACGTTTCTTTCCGCGCCGTAACTCACGGCCCCGGCCGCGAACATGGCGGTCTTGTTGACGCCTTGTTTTCCGGGGGTGATATGACGCCAAGCGTCTTCCATCAGAGGGAGAAAGCCGGCCGTATCACTTTCGGCATAGGGGCACAGCGAAGCGTATTTTTCCCGCGTGCGCGCGATATACCAAACCAAATGGGCGAAAACCGTCGGACCGCAACCGGCGCGGCGCTGCCATTCCGTCGCGTACCATGTCTGATTAGCTCCGTAACTGGGCCGTCCGTCCGGGTCCGTAAACTTATAGATTTCCGGCGAGCGGATCGCGGCAGCCGACGGACTGAGTAGATCCAAATCATCACCCCGTTATGCTCTCTTGTCTATCCGTTTCCCGCATCAAGTCGATGCGATCTTCCGCGTAGCGCCGGATCAGTTCGGTGCCGTCTTTGGCGATTTTGGCCTTAAACAGCATTTCCCGCGCTTCCCGGAATTCCCCCGTTTTGAAATACAGGTCGCCCAGGATAAACTGTATACGCTGCAAAGCGCGCGGGCTTAAACTCACGCGCTGATAGATATCCTTATAAGCGTCCAGGGCCTGCCGATTGGCGTATTCCATCATCGTCTGATCCCCGCAGTCCTCATACAAACGGCTCAGTTTCACCCACAGCCGCGCCGTCTGGGTTTCCGCCTGCAAAAAGCAGCGGGGCGCAATCCGCAGCGCGAGATAATAGCCGGTAAAAACCTCCGCCGCGTCTTTGCGATTATCAAACTCAAAACCCAATTCCCGCTGCAAAGCTCCCAGTTCGGTCATCAGGATATGAGAATCCGCCGGCTCCGCCGAGTCAAAAGTATCCCGCAGCGCGGAATACCAGCATTGGGGACAGGTCAGGACGTCATAATACATCGGTTCCACGCCTTTGTAACGCTCGCGCAGATCCGGATCCGTTCTGTGGCGTATCAGCTTGGACTCGCGCAGACCGGCCGCCGCAAAAGTCACGCCGCAGATCGGGCATTTTTCCTTGGCGGTGAAGACGACGCCCGCCGGAGCCTCGCCCTCCGGCGCCGGCAGGTGGTAATGCCCGTGTCCGGCCGGGAAAAGGCCGGGGGCGCTGAGCCGGCGGTCAGGGGCGGGCCGGGGCTGGGGAACGCCTTCTTTTTCACCCTCGCGCCGGCAGATATCCGCGATCAGGGAAAAAGTGGCTTCCGATTCTACGCGGAAAAATTCAAAGATCTCGTCGCGGGTGAGGGAAATAGTGAGTGATTCTTCCGTCGCCACTATGGTGGCCGGCTGGCCGGCGCCTAAAAACAGCGACTGCTCGCCGAAAAATTCTCCCGGCCCCAGTTCCGCCAGCGAGATTTCGCCGGTTTTTTGGTAATTTTTGTAAGTAACCATTTTGCCTGTGATGACGATATACATGCGGGACTCCATCTCCCCTTCCCGCACGATGAGGTCGCCAGGCCCGAACACTCTCAGATTAGGCTTTCTGCGCACTCCGCTCACATTGATCACAGCGCGTTCCCCTCCCCCAAATCATTCTTTTTTATCTTTTAGCAAAGCTGCGTCGATTTCTTTATGGGGTTTGCTCTTAGGAGTTTCGCGGCGCCAGCCTAAACGCGGCGCCAATACCTGATAAATCGGATCGGATAAACGGCTTAACAGCGGCCCTAGAACGGCCAGAATCACGACGTATAGCACGGAAAAAGATTCCAGCACGGAACTGAGCCCCGCCGCCGTCCCCAGATTGGCTAAGACGATGGAAAATTCTCCGCGGGACGTAATGGTGAGACCGAGATTCAGGGCGCCGCGCTTGGAGATGCCGGCCACTTTGCTCATGGTGAATCCGTAAGCCAGACTGCCGGCCAGCGTCAGCGCCACGGCGATCACGGCGACCATCACCGCGCCCAGCAAACTGTTCAAAGATATCTTCAAGGCAAAACCGAAGAAGAAAGCCGCGCCAAAAAAGTCGCGGAACGGGACGACAAGATGAACGATGCGTTCCTGCTGAGACGTCTCCGCCATGATCATGCCGAGGATGAGCGCCCCTATCGCTTCGGAAATATCCAGCGCTTCCGAAGCGCCGGCCATGAAAATCAGCAGGGCCAGCACCACGAGCAAAAAAGTCTCCTCGCTGGCGATAGCGAATATGCTCTCCAACACCTTTGTCGTGCGCAGGCTGATAAAGACAAACACTATAATAACAGCGAAGGCGAAACCGACTGAGATCGCCAGATCGGACGGTTTGCCGCCGCGGCTGATAGCGATGGCGGAAACGATGGGCAGATAGGCGGCCATGAAAATATCCTGAAACAGCATCAGCCCCATTATCACTTCTGTTTCGGGATTGGCCGTGCGTTTCAGGTCGACAAGCGTTTTGGCGACGATGGCGCTGGAGGATATGATGATAATGCCGGTGGCCAACAGGATCTCCTCCACGCCCCAGCCGAGCAGCATAGTAAAGAGGACCGCCGCCGTCGCGTTGAAAGCCAGATAAATCAGCCCGCTTTTCACCATCGTTCCCGCCGAGGCGATCAATTTGCGGATAGAAAATTCCAGCCCGAGTGAAAACAGCAGAAACAGCACCCCCAGACGGCCGAGAAAATCAATGGCGTCCATAGTGCTTTCCGCCGGCTGGTAAGGCGTTATCCCGTTGGGCGGCAGCAGCAGCCCCATGATGATTACGATCGGCACGATGGAAAATTTTAAGCGGGAAGCGATGATGCCGGACATGGCTACAAAGAGCAACAGCGCTCCCAATTCCAGAAAATCATATTCCAAAACTCTGCCCTCCGTCAGTCGAGACGTTCAAGACGCCGGCTGCGGGTTTCCGCGCGCGCCGGCATGAAAAGCGTTGATTTGCTCCCGCGTGCCGGCCATCACGACCGTGTCGCCGTCCTGCAGCACGGCTTCCGGGCCGGGGTTGACCAGACTGCCGCCGTCATGACGGATTATACCGATTATGCTGACGCCTATATTTTTCCGGATGCCGAGCGCGCCGATCGACGAGCCGATGAACGGCGCCGGAGCGGTCAGTTTATACCAGTCGATCGCCAGCCCTTTGAGATCGACGCGCGCGTTGTCCAACGCTTTGGGCGTGTAGGCCAACCCGCCGAGGATCCCGGCGATCTTGCGGGCCTCCGAGTCGTCAAACGAAACGATGTGCTCGACTTCGCTGTCCGCGTCACTGTCGTCATAGCGGTATATCTCCCGCACCCCGTCGTCATGCACGATGATTATGATTTTGCCGCCGCTCGCGGGCGACGCTGAAAACTTGCGGCCTATGCCCGGCAAGTCTGTTTCTTTGATGAAGTCCATCACGGTCCCCCTTTTCCTGGGAAACAACGGTCAAGTCCGGCCGGACCTGATCGGCGCTTCCTTTTTACTCAAACTGAAGCTGCGCTCCAGCAGTGAATATGTTTTATCTTACCACAAAGAAGACGCAACCGCAAGCCGCCCCAGCGGGTTGGGTGTAGATAGAAAAATAATGTATTTTATAAATATTGGATTATCACCAGTTCTTAATCGTTCGCATACGCCTCAGCCGTTTTGCGGTATTCGTCAGCCTTTTTTAAGAACTCATCAAGCGGCACACCTCTATAAAGGTCGCGTCGCCATTCGGTATAATCAAACGGTTCACGCCGCAAAAGCGTGATAAACCGCTCCGCGTCCACAAGTCCAAGCCGCTCTGCGAGGACACGCATACCCTCATCTTTCACAATGGTATTACTCCGCATCAGTATACCTCCTTAAAAAATCAATCGGATTCATGATGGTAATATCAGCAATAAAGTATTTGTGAAAACATTTTGATACGGTTTCGTCATTCCGGCTTCATGCCGGAATCCAAAAGGGATGCCTCATGCCGTTTTATTTCTTCTTTGCCGGGATTGTCGGCAACACCCTCTATTATATCTGTAACGAGCTTATTCAACTGCACGGCGTTTCGGGACGTAATGACGGGCTTTCCCGTCCGCGTTTCAATCGTCTTTCGCGCGTCGCCTGCGACACTTCCGCCGTCTTTGGCAATTTGGCGGCTTCCCTCAAAGGTTTCCGGTTTTTGCGCTTTGGAATACTCCGTTGTCGTAGCTTCGGCAAGCATGGTAAGCACAAGCTCCAAATCGGTCATATTGTCGCGCAAGTTCTCTTTTTTCAAGCCTTTAAGGTCTTTGTACTTCCGCGTTGTCATACCCGACCACGCTTTGGTTATTTCGTCGGTGAGTATGGCATATTCCAACCCTTTTTCTACTCCGCGCTTCTGCCATTCGGCGGTGAGGTCATTGCGGATACGGATTGTCAAAAGCCTCTGATGTATCCAATCCGTTGAATAACCCTTTTTCAGATATGTATCAAAAGCGCGGTCAATCGCCTGTTCCGGGTCTATCGTTTCTTCAATGCGTTCCCTGCCGACTTGCGCGAGCCACAATTTCAACGGTTCTACTTTTGGCGACGGTATAGACTGGATAAGCCGCAAAAGCTGTTCCGTATTGGCGACGTCGGTGCTGTATCGTTTGCCGTCTGCGGACTGCAATTTCAGTTGTACGATTTTTTCGTACAACTCACTTCCCTCGGCTTTCAGCTTGCGTTTGAGGTCACTCCAGTAACGGCGCGGGTTGTCCGTACCTGTTAAGACCTCGACCACATCAACGACGGAAAAATACCATTCCTCTTTTTCCGCGTCCCATACGCAGCGTATGCGCTTGTCCTCAAATAATTGGATTTTGTTGTTTTCGTTCATGAGAATTGCCCCCTTATCAAGACTTTAAATATTATACACGATTTTTGCTGTTTCGACAACCGAAATTTTTCCATTTTCTGGTTAACTTAGTGCGTATTAGCGATAACCCTGAACGCGCAAGCGGGGCGGTTCACAAACCACCCCCCGCAAGACAAATTCAGGTTTTGTAAACGCGGGTCTGGATTGCTTCGCTTCGCTCGCAATGACAACGGCTTGTCCGGGCTTATCTTGGAATCCAAGCGGCGGAGTGTCGAGGACGCCGCTCCCTACAGGGCATGGATTTCGGCATAATAATGGCGCGGACGGATAGAACCCTGAACGCGCAAGCGGGGGACGGTTCACAAACCGTCCCCCGCGAGACAAATTCAGGTTTTATGGATCTTTTACTCCGATGGCGGTGATTTTCAAAGATTCATCCACAGGGAATAAAGACCCCGAGACATCTGGATCGGCAAAACCGTATATCGTCAATGTTCCGTCGGTTTGGTTATAAGCGTAAGTGGAAAGCGGTAATGGAGAGGGATCCTTCTCTCTTATGACGTCAACATTAGCAGGCAGCTTATAACCGGGTTTCGGGGTGAACTTGATAACCAGCGGGCTGCTCTTATAGACAGGCGGAGTGACTATAGTCTCAAGGTTTGCCGCGTTCATCTTATAGGTCGCTATCCTCTTGCCTTCAATCTCTATCTTCAAATTGCCGGTCACGGAGGGGATCTCCAACACGCCGATCGGCTTGCCGTCGCTGTTCGTCGAAATGTTGTATCCGTAACTGGTGAGACTGTCGAGCAAACCCTCTTTCATATATACATTAAAGGAGCTGGGTAAAATATGATCGGCGCGCGGTTGGAAAGTTATAGTAAACTTGTGATTTTCGGCCGGGCTAACAGGTGAGGCATAATAGGTCAGGCCCGGCGGCGATGAAGGCTGAGCCGGTGGTTGCGGAGGCGTATCGTTATTGAATACAAAGCTATATATGGGTACTTTAACTCCTTTTATAACTACAGTAATGTTCTTGGTAACATTTTCCACTTTGAGCGTCGCTGTGTTGTCTGAGCCACCGACGAACATATTTGAACCATAAAGTTCCTCATTAATACCGTTGATATTTTGATAAACATGTATATCGTTTGTGCCTGTACTCGAATCTGGCAATTGGTAACCGCTTTTTGGCTGCATCGTAATAATCAGAGTTTGGCCTAAAGCGGTAAACACCGTCGGCGTAGCTGTGTAATTGAGATTTGTGATGTTGAGGGTATACTCCGGCAATTTGCGGCCCGTCGCTGTGACCGAGACGGCACCGTTCACCGCACCGGAGTCAGGCACTGTTATAGTGAGATATTGTGGAACGGAGGTTACACCAGCTGTGTAGTCAGAGTCGTATTCGGCTTTGTATCTGAGCTGCGAGAACTGAAAGAGCTGCGAGCCGCCCATCGTCACCGTTAAATAATCATCCAGCGATTCGCTTTTCAGTGGCAAGGTGTAGCCTGTGGTCGGCCACAGTTGGACGATCGCCGGATCCACCCCTTCGGTCAGCGTGGTCTTCACCGCCGTGTATTTGAGTCCCGTCGTTTTGACGGTCAGTTTATAGGTCGGGACCTTGACGCCGGGCACCGTGACTTTCAAATCTTCTTTGACGCCATTTACTTGGATTCGCATAGTATTAGTAGTTGGATTCGTCATCGTCCAACCACCGGGGCCCTCCAGCAGATTGGCGCCGCCCATCGTAATCAGGATATCGCTCGGGTCGGGATGGCGGTAGCCTGTTTTCAGAGCGAAGTCGAAAGTCATATTTTGCGGTACAGTGGTTGGTTTAAG
The DNA here is from genome assembly GCA_031266805.1 of Gracilibacteraceae bacterium. Lineage (GTDB taxonomy): Bacteria > Bacillota > Desulfitobacteriia > Desulfitobacteriales > Syntrophobotulaceae > JAIRRL01. The sequence continues at coordinate 43,412 of JAISAH010000102.1, read as the reverse complement.
CGGGTTAGAAGTGTAATTATAGCCAGTGGCTTTGACGGAGACGGCGGGGATCTTCACCCCGTTAACCGTGACGACGACATTGCCGGTGACTGGCTTCAAAAAGTTGATAGTGTGGGCAGTCGGGCCAGTGCTGACAGTATAGTCTTTTCCCGCTCCCTCCGTGAGAACGTCGATGCCCATCTGAACGGTGTAATCAGTCACAGCTGGCATCACATAACCGGTCTTAGGTGTAATCAAAACATTAAGCGGGTCGCCGTGAGTCGGCGCCTTGGGAGTGAATACGGCGGTGAGACCCGTGCCCGTGTACTTGGTGGAATAAATGGGGACCTTATATCCGTCCGCTCTGACTGTGATATTGCCCTCCACTCCCACTCTCGGAGAATTATTCAATAATGTGATCATATAGGCGTTCGGATTCACAGCCGGGGTAGGGGTTATCGTATAGTCGGTTACCGCTGTGAGAAAGCTGTTGCCCATCTGGATGCTGACATCGCTGGTTCCATTGATTGGAAACTGATAGCCGGCCTTGAGCGTCAGGAGAACGTGAAGCGGAGAGCCATGCTGCGGGGCGGTCGGGGTAAAGAGGGCTGTGAAACCGGCGCCCGTGTATTTCGTGGTGTATACAGGCACCTTATTGCCGTTGGCGTTGATCGTGACATTGGCTGTGACTTTTTCAATGGTCAAAGTAGCCGTGGTTCCAACCACGGTATAGGTGAACTGGTCGGCGCTGGGCGTGGACCCCGGCGTATACGTCAAATTTTTACCCATGACGACGCTGATGACGGAGTAATTCGGCAGATCATAGCCGGCCTTGGCCGTGAATACCACCGTCAGCTTATATTCTGTGGCGGTCGGGGTTTCCGGCGTCGCCACAAAAGTCGCGCCCGTGGCTTTTATCGTATACGTCGGCACTTTGAGACCGGGCATGGATATAGAGACGTTGCCGGTGACTTTCGGGATAACAATATTTGCCATATTCATTGCCGGCACTCTGGTCAGCAAATATTCACCTGTGCCGGGCACGGCGGGAGGGTCAACCCGCGTGAGCACACTACCGCCCATGGAGACCACGATATTGGCGTCCTCAGGGAGGGCGTAACCGGCCTTGGGCGTGAAATCCAGACTCAGGCGCTGGTTTTCCGAGGCGGACTTGACGGAAGGAAGGTTGAGACCGGCGGCGGTGATGGCGACGGCATAAGTCGGGATCTTTACCCCGGTGGCCACGACCGTAATATTATCGTTCACATGTTCCACCATCAATGTAGCCGTGGTGCCGAGGTTCTTATAAGTGTAACTGCTCGGATCCTGCATGCGGCCGCCCATCTGTACGGATACGAAATTAGGCAGCACATAGCCGGTCTTCGGGGCGAAGGTCACGCGCAAAGTATCGTCTATCGCGATGAGCTGGGTGAACTCGAAGTCAAGGCCGGGGGCTTTGACGGTCGCCACGGGCACTTTCTGCCCCGGCGCGGAGATGAAGATATCTCCCAGCACTTTTTCAATGATGATGGACAGAGTGTCGTTGTCTATCTCATAACTGCGGTTCAAGCGGAAACCACCAGTGCCTGCGGTCAGAGGGATCCCGCCCATATTGACCATGACGATCTCGTCCTTAGGCAGATAGTAACCGCTCTTGGCCGTGAAGACGATATCCACGGGCTCTCCCTCCACCGGGGCTTTCGGCACGGCGGTGTAAGTGAGACCGGTGGAGCTGATCGTCAGTTTGTAGGTCGGTTTGACCTTGCCGTTGGCCGTGACGGTCACGTCGCCCATGATGGTGCCCGCCGGTATTTCCAGGCGCGCGCCGCCGCCGACCAGAGTATAAGCGAAATCAGCCTGGGCGAGGAAGGAACTGCCGACTTGCACCATGAGTTCGTTTTGATTGGGGAGGAAATAGCCGGACTGCGGCGTGAGCGCTATCGTCAGCGGCTGGCCGAAGTCTGTGAACACAGGCGGCGCGAGCGTATAATCGATCCCCTTGGCGTTGACCTTGATGACCGGGAGCTTGCGGCCCTGGGCGCTGATGGTCACGTCGCCGGTGATCTTAGGGATAACCAGTTCCAGCGTGTAGGGGTTGACGGCGGTCAAAGTGTAATCCGTGCCCTGAACGAGCATGTTCGGGCCCATTTTTACGGTGAAAGCCGTTAAGCTGCTCGGCAGGAGATACCCTTCCTGCGGCGTGAACGTCACGCTGAACGCCCGGTCGACGACGGGGGCGCGCGGCGCGGCGACATGATCAAGCCCCGGCGTTTTGACCGACAGTTTGGTCGTGGGGACTTTGACGCCGAAAGCGTTGACGACCACATTGTCCGTGATGTTCAGTATGCGCAGCTCCGCGGCGAAATCATTGCTTTTGATATAGGTGTACCCCACGCCTTCTTCCAGTGTTCGCGCCCCCATCGTCACGGTCACGCCGCTGGATCCGGGCAGATCATGCCCTTCGCCCGGCGTGAAAGCTATGGCCAGGCTTTGCCCCATAACGGTCAGCTGCGGCGGAGTGGCGGTATATTCCAGTCCGGGAGCGTTCACGGTAAAGGCGGGCAGGCTGCGGGCGGCGGCGGTGATAGTCACGCTGTCCGTGACCCGGTGCAGCGTCACTTCCAGCGCGTCATTCGCGACGCGGTAGATCCGGTAATCGCCGGTAACTCCGCCCTGATCCGGCGTCAGCCGGTGGCCGCCCATCTCCACGGCGACGCTGTCTTCCGAGGGCGGGAAAGCGCCGGGCTTCGAGGTAAAGAGTACATCCAGCGGCAAGCCGTATTCGGGCGTCGAGGGAGAGGCCGTGTAAGTCAGGCCGGTCGCCTTGACCGTCAGCTTCAAGGGGCCGATCTTCTGGCCGGGAGCGGTGAGCGTGACCGGGCCTGTGAGCGCCGGTATATACACCACGGCTTCCTGCTCGCTTTTTACCGTATAAGTGTAGCCGCCGCCCGTCCCCTGGGAAATATTGATCCCGTCCATGGTCAGGCCCACGCTCAGCGGCACGGGCAGCCGGTAGCCGTTCTCCGGCGTCAGGCGGACCTCAAGCGTCTGGCCGTCCTTGCCGAGAGCGCCCGGTTCCACCACGCGGTCATTCAGCACCAGCGTGTATTTTATCCCCGTGGCCTTGACGGTTATCTTGTAGTCGGTGGCTTTTTTGGCCGCGGCCGTCACTTTCAGATGGTCGGTGATGCGGTAGACTTCCAGTTTGGCGTCCGGGCGAGAGTAATTGTAATATTCCGGACCCACGGCGGAAGACCCCAGCTGCACCTTGACGGCGCTCGGCAAGGCATAGTCGGCGTCCGGGATAAAATAGACCGTGACCATCTCGCCGTCCTCGATGACCGGCGGAGCGTCATAATCCATATTTTTCACGTCGATCGTGACGAGATGGGCCGGAATGAATTCGTAGGATTCATAGCGGTTATTGCTGACGTCGCGGATGTCCGTGCCGCGCACGACGCGCACCTTGATTTTATCGGGTTTCGTGGCCAGGAAACGGTAAATTTTTCCTTTGCCGGACAGAGTCAGTTTCGTCCCGTCCGAAGCCAGCGTCTCCACCAGAGCTTTTGTGCCGTTCAGGATCACGGTCGCGTCCTCGGGCACGAGCAGCAGGCCGACGTCGTCGCGCACCGTGATGCTCGGGCTTTTGACGGACACATCATAAACGACTTGGAAAGCCGGGGCCATGATGGTGACCGGATCGGCGGTGCTGATATTTACGCGCTCCAGCGTCGGCACAGTGGCGTAACTTTCAACAATAGCTTTGGACTTCAAGATGACGCGTTTCGGCGGGGTGGTATTGCGGCCGAAATAAACCCGCACCCCTTCGGCGCTTTTGGCGTTCTTTTTCTCCACGGTCAGTTTGCCGAGGAAAACGCAGTTGACGAATTTGACGGAATGTTCTCCCCCGCCTTTGATCAGGACGTCGCCTTCAATGGTCAGATCAGTGACGGTGACGGTGCCGTTCAGAACGGCGGCGTCAACGGTCAGCGTGCGGATCGTTTCCTCAAAAGCGTTGATGCGCGCCGGCGTGTAATTACCGCCGGTGTATATGATCAGATCCTCCCCGTCTTTCAGGAGGAAAGGGGTTTTACTGGAAGAACCGCCGGAGGAGGAGCCGCTGCCGCCGCCGGAAGAACCGCCGCCGCTTATGGCTTGATTGTTCAGGGATTTGAGTATTTCATCGGATACGACAGAAGTGCCGCCGAGAGCGGTGGCCGTGCTGATGGGATGTCCGGCCAGAAAAGTCAGCGCCGGGCGCTCGACCCGAATATTGTTCACCATCAGGAGCGGATGGCCGGCGATATAGCTGGAAGCGACCAAGGAGTCCACGAGATGGCTGTTCAGCCCGTTGGCCACATAAAGGTTCTGGAAGTCCATGTCATTCTCGAAACGTTTGAGGATCTCCAGATTAGTGGCGAAGCGATCCGCCCCGCCCAAACGCTCGGCGCCCCGCAGACTGCTCAGCACCTGATCGGAAACAACGCCGCCGCCGCCTATCACATATGTTTTAGTAATAGCGGAATTATCGAGGAAAACGCGGGCGTCCGAGGGAATGCTTTCCGGCGCGCTGAGCAGGATCGGCCAGCCGTTTTGCGCGGCGATCGAAGCGGCCGAGAGCGCGTCAACGTTGGAATAGGCCGTGGAAACGAGCGCGGTGGTCACCGGACGGAAACGGTCGATCTCCTTGGCGATGTTCAGAGCTGTTTCAAAGCGGTTCTGCCCGCCGAGGGGTATAACGCGCACGCCGATGCGCTCCAGCTGACTGCGCACGCGCTGATTGATCACGCCCAAACCGCTCGCGATGTATACGGTCTCCGTATTCAGCCGGAGCAATTCCTGCGCCGTGGCTTCCGTGAGGTCGGCGCCGTTCGTGAGTAAAATCGGCGCGTTCATGATGCGGGCCAGCGGCGCTATGGTCAAAGCGTCGACCAGATTGGCGTCGGAGCCCGAGGCGATAATAGCGATGGCGGCGTCCTTCCACCCGGTCTGGGAAACTTTTATGGCCGTCTCGTAGCGGTTTTCGCCTGAAATACGCGCGATCTTCATGCTTGAGGAAGCCGCCGCCAGCAGATCGGGCGGCCTGAAGACGCAAACGGCGTTCAACAGCAAAGTGAAAGCGAGAAAAATAGCAAAAAAACGACTGTTATATTTTTTTATCATGGCGAAAACTCCTTTGCGATGGAAATACGGAGACTCATAGAATATTTCGGCCGGTGATTAGAAAAAGCAAGGACTCCGGTGTATTTCTCACATAATATTATTAGGGCAATTATATCACAGAAGTCACAGAAGTAAATAGGAAAAATGGGTGAAAAGAAAAAAAGTGACCGCCCTTGGGTCGCGCCTCAAGCGCAATAAATTTTTGCCATGACGCTGCTATTTTTTTGTGCTATAATAATGCCGGAATCCACTTCTCGTGGGATAATTTTCCAACAACAGCCGCCGCGCGGCGCGCCCGATTTGTTTGTGAGGCTGATATGCAAAAGATAAGAAGTCTGATCGACCGCTGCATATTCTCGGAAGCGCTGCCGCTTGACGCGCGCGTCTCCAACATGGTGTGCATGGTCGGGATAGCGGGAGTCGTTGTCGCCATGATATCGCGCCTGATCATGCGAAGCTCGCCGGTGCTGATAGCCGTGCTCGCCGTCATCATCGTCTGCGTCGTCACTTTGATGGCTTTTTGCAATATTTACGGCAAATACAAGCTCGGCTCCTGGTTCATTCTGATCGCGCTTTGCGACGTGCTGCTGCCGGCGGCGCTTTTCGCGATGGGCGGAGTGGAGAGCGGCGCGGCGGCATACTTCACGATGTCTATTGTCCTCATCTTCTTCCTGTCGAGAGGAAAACCGCGCGTCGTCCTGCTCGTCACGCATATCCTCTGGGTGACGGCCTGTTACGCGGCCTCATCCGTTCCGCCTTTTGACGCGCTGGTGGCGGAATTAAACGGTGGCGCGCGGTATGTCGACAACGTCCAGTCTTTTATTGTAGCCGGTTTTTTTATCGCGGCGATCGTCATGTTTCAGGACAGGATATTCCGGGACGAAAAACATAAGCTCGACATGCTGCTGAATTCCATGAATTCTATGGCTGTCTCGCTGCTGGATCTGAACATGGACGACCCCGAGACCGCCCTGCGCGGGAGCATGGCCCTGCTGGCCCGCAACGCCGGCGCGGACCGTATAACCATATGGAAAAACGAAATCAGGGACGGGGAACTCTATTTCACGCATCAGATATCCGAGGCGGCCGCGGCGCCTGAATCCGGCGACAGACCGGATGTGGAGACTGAGGCCGCCGACGGGAGCGAGGACTTCTCCTTCCCGTACAGGCAAACGCTGCCGGAATGGGTGGTCCCACTGTCGGCCGGGCGCAGCATCAATATGACGCAAAATGAGTTTCCGGAGACGGAGCGGGAATTTCTCGCCATTTTCGGCGTACGGGCGTTTTTCATCGCCTCCGTGATCTATAAGGGCGAATTCTGGGGCACCGTCACCTTTGATAACTGTCATGACTTCCGAAAATTCACGCCCGATGAGGAGCGGATCATCTACCCCGGCGCTCTCCTGCTCGCGAACGCCATGATCCGCAACCAGATGATGCTCGATCTGGCGCACGCGCGGAGTGAAGCGGAGGACGCCTCCAGAGCGAAAAGCGATTTTCTCTCCAATATGAGCCATGAGATCCGCACGCCGATGAACGCCATAATCGGCATGACTTCCATCGGCCTGAACGCGCCGAATCCCGAACGGAAGAACTACGCGTTCGAAAAAATCGGCGACGCGTCCGCGCATCTGCTCGGCGTGATCAACGATATTCTGGACATGAGTAAAATAGAAGCGAACAAATTCGAACTGTCGCGCGCCGAATTTATTTTCGAAAAAGTGCTGCAAAAAGTCGTAAACGTCAGCAATTTCCGTATCGACGAGAAAAAACAGAATTTCCGCGTCCAGATCGACAGCCGTATCCCCCGCGCGCTCATCGGGGACGATCAGCGGTTGACGCAGGTCATAACGAATCTCATGTCCAACGCGATAAAATTCACGCCCGAGGGCGGCGGCATCCGGATCGAAGCGAGCCTCGTCTCTGAAAAAGACCGGCTGTGCGTGATACAGGTCAGCGTCGCCGACACAGGCATAGGCATCAGCGAGGAACAGCAAGAGCGGCTGTTCACGTCGTTCCAGCAGGCGGAGGCGGGCACGGCGCGCAAGTTCGGCGGCACCGGCCTGGGGCTGGCCATCTCCAAACGCATCATTGAGATGATGGGCGGCCGCATATGGATAGAATCAAAGTTGGGGCACGGATCGACATTCGCGTTTACCGTCGAGGCCGAGCGCGGCGCCGAGGAGCACCAGAGTTTTCTGCCGGCCGGCGCCAGTTGGGAGAATCTGCGTATTTTGGTGGTTGACGACACGCCGGAAGTGCTGGAGTATTTTGTGGAGTTCGCCCGTATTGTCGGCGTCGCCTGCGACACGGCCTCAAGCGGCGCGGACGCCTGCGCGGCGATCGAGCAGCGGGGAGAGACTTATGACATTTGTTTTGTCGACTGGAAAATGCCGGGCATGGACGGCCTGGAACTGACTCGGCGCATCAAGACCGATAAACACGGCAAGACGGTCGTCGTCATGATCTCCGCCGCCGACTGGAGTGCCGCGGAGGAAGAAGGTAAGCGCGCCGGGGTGGATAAATTCATCCCGAAACCATTGTTTCCCTCATCCATCACCGATTGCATAAACGAGTGCCTTGGCGTCGACGGCAGCCTGACCGCGTCGGACCCGGCGGAGACTGCCGAAGACGATTTCTCAGGTTATTGCGTGCTTTTGGCCGAGGATGTGGAGATCAACCGGGAAATCGTGCTGGCGCTGCTGGAGCCGACGAAATTGAAGATAGAATGCGCGGAAAACGGCGCGGTGGCGGTGCAGATGTTCTCCGAAGATCCCGAACACTATGATATGATATTTATGGACGTGCAAATGCCGGAGATGGACGGGTATGAAGCTTCGCGCCGCATACGCGCGCTTGACGCGCCGCGGGCCGTCTCGGTCCCGATCATCGCGATGACCGCCAACGTCTTCCGCGAGGATATGGAAAAATGCCTTGAAGCGGGGATGAACGCTCATCTCGGTAAGCCGCTCGATGTAAACGAAGTGCTGGCGATACTGAGAAACACGCTGAGTCAAGGATCTGCGGAAAATGCGCGTCGGCATACTTGATTCGGGTCTGGGCGGGCTGACCTTGCTGGCGGAGGCGCTGAATACGCTGCCCCACTGTGATTATTATTATTACGCGGACACGGACCACGTCCCTTACGGAATACGGTCTGAAAATGAAGTGCGGGAATTTACGCTCGGCGCGGCGGAGTTCTTAGCGGAACACGGCGTGCAGGCGCTGGTCGTAGCCTGCAATACGGCGACCGGCGCGGCGATCGGCGCGCTGCGCCGTCGTTTTGCTTTTCCGGTCCTCGGCATGGAACCCGCCGTAAAACCGGCTGTCACGGCGCAAAAAAACGGCCGCATTCTGGTGACGGCCACGCCTCTCACCTTGCGCCTGGAAAAATACCATAATTTGGTAGCGAGCCTGCACGCGGAAGACGTGGTGGACGAACTGCCGCTGCCGGAACTGGTGTCCTACGCCGAGCAAGGAATATTCGGAGACAGGGTGCTGCCCTATTTGCGCGCGGCCGGCGCGGCGCTTGATTTGACGCGGTACGCGACGGTGGTGCTTGGCTGCACGCATTTCCCCTTTTATCGCGCGCAATTCCGCGCTCTCATGCCGGCGGCGGCCCTTATCGACGGGAACGGCGGCACCGTCCGCCATCTGGCCGATACGCTCGCGCAGAGCGGCCGCCGCGCCGCCGGCGCAGGTACGGTGCGTTTTTTCTGTTCCGGCCGGGAGGAGGACACGGAATATCAGCGCCGCCTGAAACGCGCCTTGGCCTGGCAGATCCACACAATATGTAGTACTTTATGATCAACAGATCCACAAATTATAGTGTGTATCAGCAATTTCAATGGCGGAGAGGGGTTGCCAGCCCCGTTGCTTCGTGATATACTTAGGCTGCGCCGGCCGCTGATATTGTTTTTATCGGCGATTCTTGCTATTTCAGCGGTAGAGCGTTAATTTATCGAAAGAATGTCTCGCCCTGTTTGACAGTCTTTCGGCGAAATGAGGGCGGAATAATGAACGATGCTTGGCGGGGTTTTCACAAAGGAGCCTGGCAAACAGAAATCAATGTGCGGGATTTTATCCTGAAGAACCATATTCCCTATGAGGGCGGCGAGTCTTTTTTGTCCGGACCGACCGAACGCACCCGGCGCCTGATGCGCCATGTGGAGAGCCTGTCGCGCCGCGAGGCTCAGGCGGGCGGCGTGTTGGACATCGACGTTTCCACTGTTTCCTCCCTCACCTACTATCGGCCCGGGTATATCGACAAAGCCGATGAACTGATCGTCGGCTTGCAGACCGACCAGCCCCTGCGCCGCGGCGTACATCCCTTCGGCGGGGTGCGCATGGTGCGCTCGGCGGTGGAAGCCTACGGTTATAAACTCAGCGATAAAATCGAGAGTGAGTTTCAGTTCCGCACCACCCACAACGACGGCGTTTTCCGCGCCTATACCGATGAAATGCGCGTGGCGCGGAGCGCCGGCCTGATCACCGGTCTGCCTGACGCTTACGGGCGGGGGCGGATCATCGGCGATTACCGCCGCGCGGCGCTCTACGGCGTCGACCGTCTGATCGAGCAAAAAAAGCGAGACAAAGCCAAAGTCGGCGAAGGCGAAATGGACACGGAGAGCATCCGCCTTTCCGAGGAACTTTTTCAGCAGATCGTTTTTCTTAAGCGCCTGAAAGAGATGGCGGCCCTCTACGGTCTGGATATCAGCGACCCCGCCCGGAACGCGCGCGAAGCGACGCAGTGGCTGTATTTCGCCTATCTGGGCGCGATCAAGGAGCAAAACGGCGCGGCGATGTCTTTGGGACGCGTCAGTAGCTTCCTGGACATTTACATCGAGCGCGATATCCGGGAAGGAACATTGGACGAAAGCGGCGCTCAGGAGCTTTTCGACGATTTCGTCATCAAACTGCGATTGGCGCGCATCCTGCGCACGCCGGAATATAACGAGCTCTTCGGCGGCGATCCGATGTGGATTACCGAAGCCGTCGGCGGCATGACCGAGGACGGCGGCACGCTGGTGAGCAAAAGTTCGTTTCGCATCCTCAACACGCTGTATACTTTAGGTCTCGCGCCGGAACCCAATCTGACGGTCCTGTGGTCAAAGGATCTGCCGGAGGGCTTTAAGCGGTTCTGCGCCAAGGTCTCCATTGACACCGACTCTATCCAGTACGAAAACGACGACCTCATGCGCCCCATTTACGGGGACGATTACGCTATCGCCTGCTGCGTCTCGGCGATGGAGATCGGGAAGCGGCTGCAGTTTTTCGGCGCGCGCTGCAATCTGCCCAAGCTGCTCCTTTTGGCCATCAACGGCGGATACGACTGCCGCGAAAAAGAGCGCATCGGCCCGCAGACAGGCCCGCTCCGGGGAGAACGGCTCAATTATGATCAGGTCATGGAACGTCTGCGGATCTATATGCCCTGGCTGGCCAGTCTCTATGTCAACGCTCTCAACATCGTGCATTACATGCACGACAAATATTTTTATGAAAAATTGCAGATGGCGCTGCATGATACCGACGTCAAGCGCTTCATGGCCTTCGGCGTGGCCGGGCTTTCCGTGGCGGCGGACTCGCTTTCGGCTATCCGCTACGCTACGGTCGCGCCGATCCGCGACGAGGAAGGCTATATCACCGGGTTTTTGACGGCGGGCGAATTCCCGGCCTTCGGCAACGACGACGACCGGGTCGACCTGATCGCCGCCCAGCTGCTAAAGGATTTTTACGACTGCCTCCGGCAAAATAAGACCTACCGAGGCGCCGAGCACACTTTGAGCGTCCTGACGATCACCTCCAACGTGGTCTATGGCAAAAAAACCGGCGCGACCCCCGACGGCCGCGCGGCGGGCGAACCGTTCGCTCCCGGGGCCAACCCCATGCACGGGCGTGAGAAAAACGGCGCTCTGGCGGCGCTCAATTCCGTGGCCAAACTGTCCTACGACGTTTGCCGCGACGGGATATCGAACACATTCTCTATCGTGCCCGAGGCGCTGGGCCACCGGGAGAGCGAGCGGCAGGAAAATCTCTGCGCCATCCTCGACGGGTATTTTGCCAAAGGCGGGCAGCATCTCAACGTGAACGTCCTCCGCCGCGAAACTTTGCAAAAAGCCTATGAGGATCCGGACGCTTACCCCAACCTCACCATCCGGGTATCGGGCTACGCGGTGAATTTCCGCAAACTCTCCCGCGAGCAGCAGGCGGAAGTGATCAGGCGCAGTTTTCACGAGGTAGTGTAGCTTTTGCCGGGGCGGGTCTCGAGCCTGCAAAGCCTTGGCGCGGCGGACGGGCCGGGCGTGCGCTTTGTGATCTTTTTGCAGGGCTGCCCGCTCCGCTGCCCTTATTGCCATAACCCTGAAACCTGGGAGAAAGACGGCGGCCAGACGATGGAAGCCGGCGAGTGTCTGGAAAAAATCCGGCGCGCGCGGCCTTATCTGAGCGGCGGCGTGACGTTGAGCGGCGGTGAGCCGCTGTGGCAGGCGGGCTTCGCGCTGGAGCTGTTCCAAAAGCTGAAAGCGGAATGTTTTCATACGGCGCTGGACACCTCCGGCTGTCTGGAACCGCCGGAACTTGGCGCCTTGCTGGACGTAACGGATCTGGTCTTGCTTGATATCAAGCGCGTCAATGCTAGGGATTGCCGGCGGGAATTCGGATTGTCCCTGGAGCTGCCGCTGCGCCTTTTGCGGCGTTTAGAGGAACGGCACAAACCCGTCTGGATCCGCCAGGTGATCGTGCCGGGCATAAACGATCAAGAAGACGAGCTAAAAGCCTTGCGGAAGCTGGCGGAATCCTTTTCCTGCGTGAAAAGGCTGGAACTTCTGCCCTTCCGCAAGCTCTGCGCGCCCAAATACGCGGCGCTGGGACTGCCTTTTCCCTACGGGGACAAGGATGAGCTGCGGGCAGACCGGCACAGGGAGCTTCAGGAAAAATACGGTTTTATCAAGTAATGTGATATTATTTCCCGGTAAGTCCTAAGCGGGGCGCCAGCAGCCGAAACAGCGCGTACAGGAAAAGTCCGGCGCAAACCACGGCGATCTGGGCATATTTTGTGATGTACAAAAACCGCGTCATAGGCGCCGCCTCATAATCCGCGCCCACGACGGCGATGTACTCGCCGGCGGGATCCTGGATCCCCTCATAGGCGGAAATCCGGGCGCTGCTCCAGCCGGCCGCGTAGCGTTCGGAAGCGTCCAGTCCGCGCACGGCCCGCTCCGTCATCGTGTCGTCAATATTGTCGTCCACCGCGCCGGCGGGAAAATATCGCGGGTGCTCCGGCCCGCGGCCGTCCACTACATAATACCAGTGAAATTCCTCGTTTTTGGCCACGATAAACAGGCCGCGCAATTCGTGCTCAGCCAGCATTTCCTCCATCCGCGCCCGCAGCGCCAAAAAATAAGGATCGCTTTCGTCGGGTTCCCGCGTGATCCGCGCTATTTCCGCCGCTTCCAGACTCGCGCTCAGGAGCCGCGCCGCGTTATAGGCCCGCGCCGCCACAATATCCACCGCTAACTGTTTGGCGCGAAAATTGCCCAGCCCCACCGTTATGACAAATATGAACAAAAGTGTTATCGCAATGATCTGTTTCCCGTGAACGCCCTGCCCCATTTAGTAATTTCCTTTCAGCGTTTCCGCCGCGCCGGGACGGTTATTTCAGCCCGATATGGATCTCGCCGTCCACATTCGTGACGCGGCAGTTATAGGCGGTATCGTCAAGGCGGCGTCGGGCGCTCAGCACAGTCAGGTCAGCCCCGGGATAGGCCGTGCCGATCAAAATAGCTCCCTGCGCCATTTCCTGTCCCTTCGCTTCCAGACCGGTCAGCGCCGCGTTGGTTTTAGCGAGCTTGATTTTTATCGCCACCTGCTGTTCTTTCAGACTTTGGACGATCGGCGCTTTTTCCGGCGCCACTTCTCCCTGTTTTTGGAAAATAGCCTTGATGGAGTCCAGCTTCGCCTGTTCCGCTTTTGCTTCCTCGCGCAGGCGGCGGATCTCCTCCGTGTAATAAGGCAGCGGCTGGATGACGAGTTTTGTCGGAATGCTCCGGTATTCGGCGCCGACGGAGCGCGCCTCGATTTTTTTCATTGAGGTGAGGATGCCGCCGATAACGCAGCCCGGCGTCGTCGTGACCAGCACGGCCCCGCCGGATTCGATCCGGCAGTTTATAGCGCTGCCCAGCATGACGTCGCCTTTAGCGTAAACAATAGTATGTTCCAGGAATTTGCAGCGGACCTGCCCCTCGGCGCGCAAAACGCCGCGGGAATTGCCGTTCATGCCGTATTCGATCGCAATATCTCCGCCCGCGACTAAAGCGGCGTCCTCCACCATCTGCCGCACTTCGATATTGCCGGTGGCCTGTACGCGAAAACCGCTGCGCACCGCTCCTTTGATAACGATATTTCCCTCGACGTTCAAATTGCCCGTGGAAAAATCGACGTCGCCCTCGATGGTCACGGTGTTTTCCACATCCAGCCGGCCCCGCTTCTGGCGAATGGTCCCGTCGATAACAGCGATCAATTCGGCGCCTGATTCGCTTAAGGCGGTGTTTTGCCCCTGCGGCGCGGAGACGGTCCGCCCCGGCCGGCCGGGGATGACCGTTCCTTTGACGCTCACGCCGTTGACCGCCGCGGTCGGCGGGTGGAGACGGCAAAGGACGTCGCCGGCTTTGACCGCTACGAGCCAATAAAGATTTTTATAATCTATCCGGTTTTTTTCATTGTCGGTCACCTGGGCGAAACGCGCCTTTTCCGGCACGTCAATCAGGTACTCCGCGTAACCATCCCGGCCGTGTACCGGCAGCGCCCCTTCCGCCAGCAAAACCAGGCGCATGGGACGCGTCAGCGCCTCGGTCAGCGCCGATTCGACGACGCCGTGCGTGACGCCGCGAGCCGCCATTTCATCGCGCGCCTTCTCGAGCCCCACCGGTTCGCCGCGGCGATGCGGCGGGAAAACAAAGATCCAGGCTTTTGTTTCATCCCGGTCGAACATGATCGCCGTCAGACCGGGAACTGGGGCGGCGGAAGGCGAATTCCACTCCTCCAGCAGTCTGGCGGCCTGAACATCCAGTTCCAGCCAATAGGGCAGGAGCTGCTCGTCCTCCTCGCCGCCGCCGATAAAAATACCCATATTAAGGGGCGCGTCCTCCCGCAGTCCGCGCCAAAGCCGGTACAGCTCGCATAAATGCGGCGCCGGCGTACTCGGATTTTTCCCATCAGTCATGTGCGCACCGCCTTCCTGATATTGGAATTGGAAAACAGGACGCCGATCGACGCCCTGCTTTCCAAGGCACTGCCCGAAATAAACCGAACCGTCGTTTCGGGCAGACCCAAGCCGCAATTCAGGCTGAATCCGTTATCAGGCGTAAGTGTCCAACAAGTTATTCACCGGCGGGAGCATTTGCGCTATCATGTTCATTCCGGTCTGCTCCTCCAGTTCCATAGACTTATCGAGCATCTGCAAACCAACCTGATACATCAACTGCGTTTGTTTCATATTCAGACCAACCGCGGCAATGGACATTGAAAAATCCATATTTACATCATCTCCATCCCCCAGAGGATAGGCTTACTATACCATGTATGCCCTTGAGCGTCAAGCGCGGGGGCTGAAAAAATTTGACAACGCCGGACAACCAGCGGATTTTTATGGTATACTGGGAGCATTGAATTTCAAGGAGGAAACGCGGCATGTTCAAAGTGGAGCAAGTCATCAACGCTACGCAGCCCATCGCTCTGGCTCTGAAGCAAAAAGTGGAGGAACACGCGGCGCGTGTCGGCGTTATCGGTTTAGGCTATGTGGGTCTGCCGCTGGCGGTGGAAAAAGGCAAGGTGGGTTTTTCGGTCACGGGGTTTGACGTCAGCGCGGAGCGTGTGCGTCAGGTGAACAACGGCGAAAATTACATCGGCGACGTGAAAGACGATGAATTACGGGCGCTGACGGCGACGGGGCGGCTGCGGGCGACCACGGATTTTGCCGAACTCGCTGACTGCGATGTCGTCGTCATCTGCGTGCCGACGCCGCTGACCGCCACCCGCGACCCGGACATTTCCTTCATGCAAGCCGCGGCGCAGCAGGCCGGCCGCTATATTCGCCCCGGCCAGCTCATCACGCTGGAAAGCACGACTTACCCCGGCACGACGGAAGAAATCATCCTGCCGCTGCTGGCCGCTTCCGGCCTTCTGGTGGGCCGTGATTTTTTCCTCGCTTTTTCGCCGGAGCGCGTGGATCCCGGCAACAAGCGCTTCACCACCAAAAACACGAATAAGGTCGTCGGCGGCGTCACGCCCGCTTGCCTGGAAATAGCCTGCGCCTTTTACGCCCAGACGATTTTGGCCGTGGTGCCGGTGAGTTCGCCGGCGGCGGCCGAGTTGACGAAGGTTTTTGAAAATACCTACCGCGCCGTGAATATCGCGCTGGTGAACGAGCTGATGCTGCTGTGCGACCGCATGGGCCTTGACGTATGGGAAGTCGTGGAAGCCGCAGCGACCAAACCTTTCGGCATCCATACTTTTTATCCCGGACCGGGCGTCGGCGGACACTGCATCCCGCTCGACCCGTTTTACCTGACATGGAAAGCGCGGGAATACGATTTTCACACGCGTTTTATCGAGCTGGCCGGCGAGATCAACGTCGAGGTCAGCTATTATGTCGTCAAAAAAGTTTACCAGGCCTTGAACACCAAGAAAAAAAGCCTGCGGGACGCGCGCGTTTTCGTCCTCGGCGTGGCGTATAAAAAAGACATCGGCGACGTGCGGGAGTCGCCGGCGCTCATCATCATCGACCTGCTGCTCCGGGACGGGGCGCTCATAACTTACAGCGACCCTTGGGCGCCGGTTTTGACGCCGCGTGACGGCGGCCCGCCGCTGGAAAGCCAGCCCCTCACCCCGGCAACACTGGCGGCGGCGGACTGTGTGCTGATTCTCACCGACCACAGCGCCGTGGATTATGAGATGGTCGCGCGTCACGCCGAACTCGTGGTGGACACGCGCAACGCGACTAAGAACGTGCGGGAAAACCGGGAGCGGATCTTTAAAATTTAGAGCCGGCGCCGGCCTTCGAGCGCCCGCGCTATCGTCACTTCGTCGGCGTATTCCAGCATAGTCGGCTTTGGACGACAATCAGGTCGCCCCATTCGGCAAGCGTTCGCAAGGCTTTTACTGTGTCGGCAAAGCTGATGTCGGCGGCGTAAGGGTTCTTTTGCTGATACCGTTTCCATAACGACGCCATTTGAGCGTCTTTCTCTATTCTCACAAAAGTTGCCGTGAGGGGAAAGGGCGGCGCGTTCGAGAAAGCGTTCGAGCATATAGCTCTGCCGAAGCACCCGCACATCCACGCCAAGTTCTTTGGAGAGATTACGCAGTTTTGCGTTCAGTTGGGTTGACGTTCTCACAGCAGCACTTCCATATATGTCCGAATGAGTTTTGTCACGCCGAACTGTTCGGCAATGTCCATAAGGTTTCCGAGGTTTTTATCGGTTTTGCCCGCATAGCGTTTGATTGCTCCCGTAACAATCTCCGCGTCCATTCTGCTCCGGCTGCGAACGCAGTCAACAATAGTGCGCTCCAAGCCGTAGACGCTCACGGTGTGACCGAGCGGAGTTTGGAGTTTCACAACGTCCTGCTCAAACAATCCCCGCTTTACGGAAAACGTCGTGAATCCGTCATCTGTCAGCGGTTTAGTATTGTAACCCGTTGGAACAGTCACCGTATGACTTAGCGGATAGCGGTCAGTCAGGTCGTGCAGGAGCAGAGCCGAATCGTGCGAGAACACAATCTTCGGTCGGCGCAGTTGGGCGATGTACATTACGTCGTCCAGTTCAGCGGGCGACATATACACGCCGCGACTGACGCGCTCTAATTCACCTGTCTGCAGACCTCGAAGCAGTTCCATATGAGAAACGCCTGCGCCCCTGCCCTGTCGAACAGAAATAATACCTCCGTTCTCGTTCAGCGCGGTCTGTAAATTTGCGTTTGGCAAGGATCTTTACTCCCGTTTGTTTAATCCATGCTAATATTATAATCGTTTTTAGTTTGTTGTCAAGAGGGAATAATGTGAGCCTGTTATTACCTAATTCGCCGGCAGCATGATGTATATGCCCAGACCCGCGCCCTTTTCGCTTTTGGCGTAAAGGCTCCCTCCGTGTGAGACCACTTCCGTCCGCACGATCCAAAGACCGAGACCCTGGCCGTCGCGCGCGTTCGAGCCTTGATAATTCATGTCAAAAATACGTTCCGCCTCTTCTTCCGTCACTCCCGCGCCGTCGTCCTTAAAGGCGATAAATACCTCCTCCGCCAGAAGGGAAGCGGTGATATTCAGGTTGCCGGGCCGTCCCATGTATTTCAGGGCGTTTTCGACTATATTGTAAAACGCTTTGGACAGGCCGAGGGAGCTTCCGTTTATAAAAATTTCCTCCTGCTCGGAAACCAGTTGGATCACGACCCCGTTTTTATCAGCCATTTCCCACATCGCTTCGACGATGCCCCGCAGGAGCCCCAGCAGCTCAAAAGGTTGGCGGGCCGGGGAACTGAGTTCCGCTTCCGGTCTCAATTCCAGCAGGCTGTATGTCAGGAGTTCATTCATGTAGGCGGCCTTTTCGCACATCTTGCGCAGATATTCGTCCCGCACGGACTCGTCCGCCACCATTTTCCCCAATAGAATATCGGCGTAACCCATGATGATGGAGATCGGAACGCGCAAGCCGTGAGAAATCAAGCTGTAACAGCGCAGAACTTTTTCATTGGCTTCAGCCAGATCCGCTTCCGCCTGTTGCCGTTGCATCTCCGCCGTTTCTATGCGCGCGCCCAACCGCTGCCGCGTTTTCTCGCTCCAGCCGCAATACAAAGTCGCCGGCAGCAAGACGGCTGTGACCGACAGACAGGCCACCAGCCCCAATTGGTTGCGCGCGGCGCTGAAAAAACACACGCCGGCAAGCAGCGTGGCCGCGGCGGCGACGGCCGCGACGACAGACAGTACCTCCACTGATTTCCGATTATTACCATCCATTGACAAAACCTTCTCGTCATGCTAATATTTTGATATAGTTTGTATCCGCCCGAAAGGAGAAAACCGCCATGCCGCAAGCCGCGCCGCGGAAAAGCCCTATCCCCGTCCCCGCCCAGCCCTCAAGGACGCCGCCGGACGACGGTCCGGAAGATATGGAACTGACGATCCCCCGTCGGGCGCCGCAGCCGCTGAATTTGGCGGACAGCGTCTTCGACGCGGCGGAACGCGAACGGTATCAAGGGATAAATTCGCGGCCTTCTGTTTTCGCCAAAGGGACTTTGTTTCGGGCCCCGTGAAGTCCCCGCCGCGCGGCTTATACATCGGTAAAAATATACCCCGCGTTGCGGACGGTGGTGATAAGACCGGCGTGATCGGGGTCGATTTTTTTCCGCAAATTAGAGACATGCACGGTCAAAGTCCGCAGATCGTCCGCGCCGTCCATACCCCAGATGGAACTGTACAAATCATTGTATAAGATCAGTTCGCCGTTATTGGCGTACAAGTACATAAGTAAAGCATATTCGATGGGCGTCAGATCAATATCACAGCCGTCGCGCCAGGCGCGGTGGAGCCGTTTGTCCAGCGAAAACCGCCGGAAACGCACAATGTTATCATTCGGATTTTGGGCGCCGTACACCGTGGCCCGGCGTATATTGGCATCCACTCTGGCCAGCAGTTCCCGGTAGTTGACCGGTTTAGTCATATAGTCGTCACCCCCGCCGCGTAGAGCGGCGACAATGGAATCACCGTCGCGAAGACAACTGATGAAAATAATAGGGCAGCTGCACCGCTGCCGTATCGTCTGGCAGAGCGCGTAGCCTTCCCCATCCGGCAGCATGATATCGAGCAAGATCAGCATGTAAAGACGAAGGTCCAGCATCCGTTCCGCCTCCGCCAGCGAATAGGCGGCATCGGCGGCATACCCGGCTCCGGTCAGGTGGATCATCGTGATATTGGACAGATCACAGTCGTCTTCCACGATCAAGATGCGCTGCTCGTCGGCCACGATCACACCCGCCTTCGCTCATTTTTTAAATAATTTAAAACTTATAGGCTTTATTTTATTATATCATAATTCCCACACAAATCAACCACTTTTCACCAAATTTCCCGTCGCTGCCGCGGCCTGTCCGGCCAAAAAAGCGGTGGAAAATATTTCTTGACATTTGCGCGCAAAAGGTATATTTGATAAAATATGCAGTATGAAAGCCCACCCTTAAAATCGTTAATCGGGGGTAAATCATAATGGCTAAGAAGAAAACGCCGAACGAATTACGGATTCGCAACAGCACAGCCGAATTTCTGACGTTCGCTTATCAAACGGGTGGCGACGGCGTGGAAGTGCGTGTTCAGGGCGGCATGATTTGGCTGTCACAGAAGAACATGGGCGCGTTATTTGAAACGTCGGCTGATAACGTCGGCCTGCATTTGAAAAATATCTTCAAAGACGGCGAGCTTAAAGCTGATTCAGTTACCGAGGATTTCTCGGTAACTGCAAGCGACGGCAAAAATTATGTCGTGAAACACTATAACCTTGACGCGATTATCGCTGTCGGCTACCGCATAAACTCCGAACGTGCCACGGCTTTTCGGCAATATATTCCTCTCTGCAGACGACCGCGAGATTTTACAGAACGCAGGCAAGGTAACAGCGAAAATCGCGAAAGCACACGCCGAAAGCGAGTTTGAGAAGTACCGCGTGATTCAGGACAGGCTCTTTCAAAGCGATTTCGACCGCTTTGTCGAGCTTGAACAGGCGGCTGAGGGCGAAAGCGGCGCAATGACGTCTGAACTGTAAGCTGCGGCGGCCTCTCCGGCCAAAAAAGCGGTGGAAAAAGCCGCCTGCAGATTATATCCTCCGGTCACGCCGTCGATATCCAGCACCTCCCCGGCCCAAAATAGACCGTCCGCGTGTTTGGAAGCCATTGTCGCCGGCTGGACTTCCGTCAGGTCAATGCCGCCGGCCGTTATGACCGCCGCCCCAAACCCGAGATGACCGGTCAGGCGCAGCGGCAGATCCTGCAGGAGCGCGGCCAACCGCCGCCGTTCCTCCCGGCGGAGATCGGCTGCTTTTTGCTCGGGCGAAAGCGCCGCTAAATCGATAAGCACCGGAATGAGTCGTTTGGGCAGCAGTTGTTCCAGCGCCCCTTTGAGCGTCTTCGCGCCGCCCTGCCGCAAATCGCGGTCTAAACGCCGCGCCACCTGTTCGGCGGTCAGCGCCGGTTTCAAATTGACGCGCACCTCGGTCTCAGCCCCTTCCTCCAGGGCTCGCGCCGCTTCCCGGCTCAAAGTCAATATGATCGGTCCCGATAAACCGAAATGCGTGAAGAGCAATTCGCCGAATTCCTCCTGTTTTTTTCGCCCGTTGATCCATAGAGCCGCTTTCACGTTGCGCAGGCTCAAACCCTGCACGCCGGCGAGCCAGCTCTCCACCGCCCGCAGGGGAACGAGCGCCGGCAAAGGGGTGCGCACCGTGTGTCCGACCTCTTTCCCCAGACCGTATCCGTCGCCGGTGGCGCCGGTCCCGGGAAAAGCGGCGCCGCCCGTCGCGATTATCACGGCGCCGCTCCGCCGCGGCGCCGTTTCCCCCGCGACATACACGCCAAAAACCCGCGGGCGCGCCGCCGTGTTTTCACCGGCAGCCACGGCAAGGCGCGTGACCCGGCGTTCTGTTTCCGTGAGCGCGCCGGCGGCTTGGGCATAACGGCGCAAAGCCCGGACGACTTCCTCCGCGTCGTCGCTGACGGGGAAAACCCGCCCGCCCCGCTCGACTTTAGTTTTCACGCCCAAGGCGGCGAAAAAATCAATCAGCGCCGTGTTGTCCAAACGATGAAAAGCAGCGTGCAAAAATTTGCCCCCGCCGGGATAATGGGCGGGAAAATCGCGGATATCCCCGATATTGGTGATATTGCAGCGGCCGTTTCCGGACATTTTCAATTTACGCCCTGTTTCGGCGTTTTTTTCCAGCAGCAGCACCCGGGAACCCGCCGCCGCGGCGCGCCCGGCCGCCAATAGTCCGGCCGCGCCGCCGCCCACCACGATAACGTCCGCGTCCCGCTTCAATACAGCACGCCTTTGAGAGCCGGATCTTTGGCGGCGCAAGACAGGCAGAGCCCCGGTTCTTTATTATGGTGGATCGGAATGCCGCATTTGGCGCAATACCGCGGCACGCCTTCGCGCAGCAGGATCTTGCCGGTCAGATATTTATAAGTCAGGTACACCGTATCCAGTTTGAGCGTCTGCGGGCCGCAAACTTCCTCACAGCGCCGGCATTGCATACAGCGCGCGCTCTCATATACGTGGATGATTTTTCCTTCCCGCTGCGTGATTGAGAGAGCGCCGCGAGGGCAAATTTTGGCGCAAACGCAGCAATCAGTACACGCGTCGCCGATACGGACGCCGAGATACGGCGCCCGCCGCTCTTTGTCCTCAGCCAAAACGTTTATCAGCCATCGCCGCGTCTCGTTGACCGCGGTCACTTCCGCGGCGGTAACGCCGGGGAGCATTTCTTTCATCTTCCGGCGGCCGGCGGCGCGGATAGCTTTGAGCCCGCGGTCTTTCTCGGCGGGGGGCGGAGCGCTGCGGGCCGTTTCCGCCGCGTCCGGCGCCGCGCCGGTGTCCGGACGGATCTCAATTTTGACTTTGAGCGGCTCCCCCCAATCGGCGACTATGTTTTGCAAGACGGTCACGCTCACGGCGCAGGCCTGCCGGTCGTCGCACAGACCGCAATCGCCCGTCAGCATGCGGACATCCTTCCGCTCACTCAACAGCAGCAGGGCGATCCAAGCGTCGCGGTCAAGGACGCCGATGCAGGGGATCTCCAGTCCAACAGGCTGAGCCGCCGGGCAATGCAGCGCCGGCGCCTCGGCCCCCAGCAGATACTCGCCCACGGCGCGCATACCGGAGTCAAGCATGCCGTCGCTGGGGCAAACGGACATACATGTCCCGCAATCCGTGCATTTGCTCCGGTCGATATTACGCGAGGCGTCAATAGCGTCGTGAGGGCAATATTGAATACAGAGCTGACAGGGCCGGCTAAAAGGTTTTAAATTATTCAGGCAATTGCCGGGATGAAATATCATCTGCGGCGCGTTCAAAGACGGCATTTTTTCCTCTGCGGAATCCGACAGCCCTGCGGATCCCGCTGATTTCTACAAAGTGTAACGCTGTTCCACCGCTTCCAGATGGCGGAGCATATATTCCCGCGCCTCCTGTTCCTCGCCCGCCTCGATCAGGCGGAAAATCCCGGCGTGTTCCTCATACAGGCGCTCCGGCACGCCTTTTTCCTCATACAGCTTGATCCGGCTGGCGGTCAGAGTCTGCTGCATGGTATCGGCGATAGCGTTCATCAGGCGGAGCAATATCTTATTTTTGGCGGCGCGGGCCAGCGCGTAATGGAACTGATAATCCTGAGCGTCGCCGAGTTCCCCTTTGGAAAGCCCCACCCGCATCATGGCCAGTATATCCTGCATCCGCTGCAGATCTTCCTCATCCCGCCGCTGGGCGGCCAAAGCCGCGGCCTGCGTTTCCAATATTTTCCTTACTTCGAGCAGTTCCAGCACCAGATCTTTTTCCAGATAAAGCATCCAGGCCAAAGACGATACGACGGCGTCCATATTGGCTTCTTTGACATAGGCGCCCTCGCCGCTGCGCACCTCCAGCAGCCCCATGACTTCCAGCGCGGACAGCGCTTCCCGGACCGAAGCCCGGCTTATTTGCAATCTTTCCGCCAAATCACGCTCCGAGGGCAGGCGGTCCCCGGCTTTGATCTGTCCTTCCGCGATCAGGCTCTTGATTTGCTCGACGACTTCCTGATAAATGCGTCTGGTTTTCACCGGCAAGATCTTCATATCACAGCGCCCGTCCTTCTGTTACCCGGCGCAAGGCCGTAATTTCCTCGCCGCGCAAAAGGCGGTATCCGCCCGGGGTGAGATCGCGCTCCAGCGTCAGCGGGCCGAAAGCGATCCGTTTCAGCCGGCGCGTCTCCAGCCCCACCGCTTCTAACATACGGCGCACCTGGCGGTTGCGGCCTTCATGGATGGTTATTTCGATGAGGGAAATGTTCTCCGCCCGACTGACCAGCCGGGCGCGGGCCGGAGCGGTCATGCCGTCCTCCAGCCGCACTCCGCCGGCCAGGCGCCGCAATTGCCCGGCGGAGATCAGGCTCGGCGTCCAGGCCAGATAAGTCTTTTCCGCTTCGAAGCGCGGATGAGTCAGTTTATATGTCATTTCGCCGTCATTCGTCAAAAGCATGAGACCCGAAGTGTCAAAATCCAGCCGTCCCACCGGGTAAAGCCTTCTTCCGCCGAATTCCCGGCCCAGCAGCTGCACAACCGTCCGCCGCCCGCGGTCGTCGCGCGCGGAAGATATGACGCCCACCGGTTTATGGAGCATGAGATAGTCAAATTCACGCCGCCGCGCCACCGTGAGTCCGTCCACTTCCACCCGGTCGGCGCCGCCGACTTTGAAGCCGGGTTCCCGCACGATTTGCCCGTTCACGCGCACGCGGCCGCCGGCGATCATTTCCTCGCTGTGCCGCCGTGAAGCCACTCCGGCGCCGGCCATGAATTTTTGCAGCCTTTCTTTTTCCTCAATATCCGTCACTTGACCGATCTATCCCTCCGCTGAAATTCAGGAATGCCGGAAAATAAAATGTCCCGCCGGCATAATAATTATAGCACAAAACCGCGGGCCGGCACAACCCCGCCCGCGAGCGAAGATATAAGGCGCCCAACGCCCCGACGTCCGACGCCTGTTACTTGCGGCAAAACTGAAAAGACCGCTTGCCATTCGCGGCGAAATAGGATAAAATAAAAACTGGCCGCGCTAGACGGGGAGGCAGCGGTTCCTTGTAACCCGCAATCCGCTGTAGCGGGGTGGAATTCCTTTTTCCGAGGGCATGGGGCTGGGAGCAGTCCGGATCGCTGGGGCGTTGATTTTTCCGGTCTCGCGCAACTGGCGCCTTTGAACCGTGTCAGGTCTTGACGGAAGCAGCACTAAGGAGCGTGTCCCGTGTGCCGCGAGGGCGCCGGGGAGGAGTCAGAGCGCTTCGGGTAACGTCTGGGTTCCATGTTCGAAGAAGGGTGCGCGGCCATTATTACAGCGCCGGGCGGCGAGCGTCGCGGCTGGGCGTGAGTGAGGCGCGAAGATGTCTTATCTTGCTTTATATCGTGAATGGCGTCCGCGGCGTTTCGCGGATATGACGGGACAGGAGCATGTGCGGCGCACGCTGGTGAACGCGCTTTTGCAGGATAAAGTGGCCCACGCTTATTTGTTCAGCGGCCCGCGCGGCACAGGGAAAACCACGGCGGCCAAAATCCTGGCTAAAGCGGTGAATTGCGGCGCGCGTCAGGGCGCGGAACCGTGCAACGAATGTCTTTCCTGCCGGGAGATCGATCAGGGCGTTTCCCTGGATGTCTACGAAATCGACGCGGCGTCGAACCGCGGGATCGACGAGATCCGTGATTTGCGGGAAAAAGTGCGGCTTGCCCCGGCCGGCGGCCGGAGCAAGGTGTATATCATCGACGAAGTACATATGCTGACGAAGGAGGCCTTCAACGCGCTGCTCAAGACGCTGGAGGAGCCTCCGACCGGCGTTATCTTTGTGTTGGCGACGACTGAGGCGCACAAGGTGCCCCTGACCATCCTCTCACGCGTGCAGCGTTTTTCTTTTCATCGCCTTGCCGACCGGGAGATCGCCGCGCGGCTGGCTGAAGTTTGCCGGGCCGGCGGACGGGAAGTGGGGGAAAACGTGCTGGCGCTCATCGCGGCTAAGGCGGAAGGGGGCCTGCGGGACGCGCTCAGCCTGCTGGACCAGTGCCTGCTGGTGGAGGGCGAACTGCTGCCGGAACATGTGTATGGCATCCTTGGCGCGGCGGGAGAAGAATATATCGCCGATTTGAGCGATGATTTACTGAAACGGGATTATGCCGCCGTCCTCCGGCGCCTGACGGAAGGCGTCGCGCTGGGGCGGGATCCGCGTCAATTGATTCGGGAATTGCTGGAATATTTGCGCCGTTTGCTGCTTTATCTGGCCGGCGGCGAACAGCCGCTGCTTTCGGAAGACCAAAAGGGCCGCCTGCGCCTTCAGGCCGCCGCCACCGATTTGCCGCGCCTGCTCGCGATGCTGGAGAGCATCATGAAAGGCGACGCGGAATTGCGCTATGCCTCTAATGCCCGCTTGGCCGCGGATATGATTTTGGTGGAGGCGATGGGCGCGGCGGCGCCCGCCGAGGCGCCTTCTCCCCGTCCCGCGCCGCGGACCGCGCGCGGCGAAGCGGCTTCCGCCGCTCCGGCCGTTTCCTGCGCGCCAGCGGCCGCCTCTGTCGCCCCGGCTTCCGCCGCGCCGACGCTGGAAACCGTACAGGGCGTATGGCCAAAGCTTTTGGACGAAGTGCGCGGCAAAAAAAGATCCACTCATGCTTTGCTGCTGGAAGGTTCTCCGGCCGCCTGGCGGGACGGGGTTTTATATCTGGCTTTTCCTGATAGCAATACCTTCCATCAGGGTAAATTTACGCAAGCGGAAAACAAAAACATCGTGGAGGAGATCCTCAGCCGCTTGCTGGGGCAGCCGGCCGTTCTGCAAAGCGTGCTGAAAAGCGAACTGGCGGAGGCGGCCCCCGGCGAGCCGGGATCAGCGCCGGCCGGCGACGCGCCGAAAGAAACGGCGCCATCGGAGCAGACGCGGCGGATGCAGGCTCTGTTCGGAGAGGATATCGTGCGGGTGACGGATAATAATATGGAGGGTGAGTCCAAATGAGCATGGCCAATATGAATCAAATGCTGAAACAGGCGCAAAAACTCCAGCAGGATATGCTGAAAGCCAAAGAGGAAGCGGAGCAGCAGACAGTGAGCGCCGACGCGGGCGGCGGTCTTGTGCGTGTTATCGTCAACGGCAAAATGGAAATCACGGAACTGAAAATAGATTCCCAGGCTTTTGACCCCGACGATCCAGAAATGCTGGAAGATCTGATAAAGGCGGCTGTGAACCGGGGAATCGGCGAAGCGCGGGCCATGGTCGAGCAGGCTGTGGGCAAACTGACTGGCGGGATGAATATTCCGGGACTTTTCTAGGAATGAATGTATTTTCTTACCCTGAGCCCTTGGCCGATCTGGTCATGGCTTTTTCGCGCTTGCCGGGCATCGGCCCCAAGACGGCCGGCCGTTTGGCGTTTTATCTGCTGCGGCATGAGGATGTGGCGCTCAAACTGGCCGGCGCGGCGGAACGCGCCCTGCGGGAAATAACGGCCTGCGAGATCTGCGGCAACTATACGGATGTGCAGCCCTGCCGTATTTGCGCCGCCGAGAACCGGGACCGCACCATGCTTTGCGTTGTGGAACAGGCGCGTGACGTCGCTTCTTTGGAAAAAACAGGCGAATATAACGGTTATTACCATGTACTGGGAGGCGTTCTCTCCCCTTTGGATGGGATAGGGCCGGATCAGCTTAATATCGCGTCCTTGCTCCAGCGGCTGACCGGGGTAAATGAAGTTGTTTTCGCCCTGAACCCGACGGTGGAGGGTGAGGCGACCGCCGCTTACCTCAGCGGTTTGCTGAAACCGCTCGGCGCGACCGTCAGCCGCATCGCTCACGGTTTGCCTGTGGGCGGAGATCTGGAATACGCCGACGAAGTGACGATAGCGCGGGCGCTCGAAGGCCGGCGCCAGCTCTAAATTTTAAAGATCCGCTCCCGCTTTTCCCATGATTCGACGCATTTCTGTTCCAGCTATTTGACTTTCTCATCCGGGCAGGCCGCTCTCCTTGAATTACATCATCGTACCACCGCGACGCTGTAAAAATCAAGCCTCTTTGGTTCCTCACTCAGGGGCTTTTTGCAGCAAGCCGGCGTTTTTAAGGGCTGATATGAGGCTTTGCTCCGGCGTCAGGAGGGCGTGGGGATCGTTGCTGTAATAATCTGTAAATCCTTTTTCGCCCTTGTAAACGCCCAGATGTTTTTTCCGGGTAAAAGGCGCGGCAGACATCTCTCCCTCCGTCGCCGCGTAAGTCTCCAGCGTAAAGAGCGTATCCGCCGAACGGCCCAGATTGGAAACCCTGTGATATTCGTAAGCGGTGTACTTCTTATATTCCTCCCGCAGCACGGCGTCCCCCATAGCCGCAAAGTCCTGTTGCGGCCGGCCGGTCAACTCCTCCAGCCGCCCGCAGATAAAATCACGGCGCTCCGCTATAAACTCCTCTCCTAAGTAGTACTGATCGCTGACATCCATCTCGCCTTTTATATGGGAGATCACGCCGGCGCTCGCGGAACAGGGGCCCGGCAAAAAGACGTCGGGGCTGCCGACATCCATATCCCGCAGCGCCTGCATTTCCGCGAAGGATCCCTGCCACCACTGGCCATATATTTCATTGATCTTGCCTACCAGAGCCTCAACCCCTTCCTTATAAGCGTCATCTTTTTCCCCCGCTTTTTGCAGGCCCAAAGCTTTTCCGTTATCCAGCAAATATCTCCGGCAGCTCTCTTTTTTCGCCTCCAGCGCCTCCGGATTCTTCCTCATAGCGCTTTGCTCCCGCGCGGCTGCCGCAAATTTCGTGGCGGCATCGAAGAATTCATTTGGAAAAATATTCTTAAATATGAACGCCATGTCGCCCACCGCCTTTTCGGCGTCCTCCTCGTCGGCGAACGTCGTGTCGACGGCGATCAAAGGCCAGAAAAAGCTTTTGAACCTTTCAGCCAGCTTATCAAAAGAGGATATGCCCACACACTCCCTATAAAAATCATACAGATTCTCGACGAACTTAGTTCCCCGTTCATTGACCTCAGCGCCGTTTTCATCCAAAATTCCCCGGGCGATCATTCGCGTCAGGCGGTTATAGTTCCGGCGCAGATCCAAATCTCTTTCTCCTGTTCCTCCCGCCTCTTCCGCCTCTTTCACCGTCGCCCGTTCCGGAATGGTGGCCTTGAGCTCATACTGGCCGGGCTCGTTCTCTTTCTCCTCCATATACAGAAAACCGCGCCCCATCGTCACCATGCGCTCCGCGGTCTCCCTGTCCGCGCTCAGCTGCCGGTAAGAAGCGCCGCTTTCCGTCGTCGGCGCCGGCCCGTCCGGCAAGCCTTTGACCCACGAACCGCTCCTTTGCAATTGAGTGTTTTCCAGGCGGGGGGTGGCGGCTCGCCGTTCCGCGAACACCTGCCGCAGCGCTTCTTCCTCGCTGATATCCCGCTCCGCCGCCCGCTGTCGCGCTTTTTCCTCCAGATCGGCGGCCGCCGAGCTTTTTCTGGCGTAGGCCAGATCCGGTCGCGACATGATATCGCCGCCGCTGGGAATACCTATCGCCGCCGCGAGCCTGTTTCCAAACTCATCCCATCGCCTCTGATTCTCCTGCACGATCCGCCCTGCTTCGTCCGCTATACTTTCGGCTGCCATGTCGAGGACGGGGGATTTTTCAAATTCCTCCCGCATGATATCACGTAAATAGAAAGGCAGCCGCGTGCGCAATTTCACCGTGTTCATTCCGCGCGAATGCTGCAGATTTTCTTCCAATTCCGCCAGAAGCGCCGTCGCCTGACCGTCGTCCGCCACTCGGTCGGCGATGAGGACACGGTAAGCCTTGAAACGCTCTTGCGGGTCTGTGGGGTTTAGCTCGGTCATTTCGGGGTTCAGCTCCGCTATTTTATCCGACATGGCTGACACCGTCCGTTTAGCGGTCTCCAGCCGCTCCTGACCGGTTTCTTCCTCTTGCGGATCTTGCTTTAGAGACTCCCAATCCCGCAAAGTTTCCTGACTGAGCGCGGAAAATATGGACTCCCTGTCTTCCTGACGCGCTTCCTCTTCCAATCTCTTAACTTCTTTCCGCCGCGCGCTGTGTTCCGCTTCCAGTTTTTTCAGCAGCTTCTTTTCCTTTTTGGTAATGGATTTCGCATAGAGCTTATGCCGGAGATCCAAAAGTTCCATGGGCGCCGCCTCATTGATGGCGATAGGCGAACCCACCAGCCGTTTTTGCACCTGCTGGATCTGCGCGTTCATCTGGACCGCGGCCGGCGCCTGGATGGCGACGGTCTGCGGCGCCGAGGACAGCCGCTGCTGTTCCGCGCTTTCCGGCGGCCTCTGTATTTGTTCCTGCTCTGTTTTCGTTTTGTTTTCCTGCATCAATCCCGCCATTGTCCTGCCCCTCTCTAAAGATCAACGCGATACACGTTGATGAACTCTTTTGCTTGCGGCTCGCCCAGTAGTTTTACGACCAGATCGTCCACGCTCGGATGGACGGCGGTCATGCGCACGGGCAGTTCAGTCTTATAGCGCTCCAACGCCCGCCTGACGGCGCTCGCGACGACAGCGCTTAGAGCGCCCGGCGTTCCGCCGTGCAGCCAACGCGCCTCCAGTCCTTCCGGATCGGCGGCGAACAGCAGGCAGGCCAAGACTTCACCGTTTTCATGGTAGATCACGCTGGTCTCCCGGTCAATATCCGCAGCGGCGGCCAGCCCTTCCACGCCGCCTTCCGCCGTTATCCGCGCGTCCAGCAAACGAAGGAGATAATCCGGCGCGGCGGCCAGAGGGAGGATATGACTGTCGTCTCCCCTGTTTACCATTTTTTGGATGAGAGGGCGTTCCCGCGCGGCCGTCAGCGAGTAAGTATACACATTGTCCGCGCCATCCGCCTGGAATCCCGCTCCGGTGAACAAAGAAGGAAATGCCGCCGCGCTATCCGCCCAGCTGGGCGCCAGCGCCCAAACCTGGACGCTGCCGGTATCCCGGAGCAAGCCGAGCAGTTCCCGGAGCATGAACGACCCTAAACCTTGCCGCCGCCATGACGGCGCCACCGCGAGCGAGAGGATGCAGGCGGCCGATTCCCTGAGTTCCGCTTCCAGCGCCCCTACCGCGGTCTCAGCCACGGCGCAGCCCAGGCGCAGGACATTGGGGGCCGTCTGCCGCCCCGGCCGCGCTTCCTCGATCCCCGCCGGCAAGAACGGGGCGAAAAACTCAAAATTATCGTCTGTTACGCTGACAAGCCGCGCCTCCTCGATACTCACCGCCATCGTTTTATTCCCTCTTTCTTTCGTTTTCCTTGGAACATGGATTGCTTCGTCACTTCGTGCCTCGCAATGACGGACACTGGTTTCTTACAAAATCTGCTCGGCGTAAGGCTCAAAATCCGCTCGGGTGAAGACCTTGCCCGTTTTGACGAATTCGTAGCGAATAGCCAGCAGATAATGCCGCATATGCACCATGCCCCCGGCCGCCGGGTCGCCGGCCGCCAGAAACGCGGCGTTCAGAATACAGTTTTTGATATTGCCGCCCACAAACTCAAACTGCTCGGCCAGAAAACGGACGTCCACGTCTTCCGCCAGCGGCGTGTTCTTGGGTATGGTCGCCTTCCAGAGTATATATCTGGTTTCCGGATCGGGAAACTGAAACTCGACGATGAATTTCATGCGGCGGAAAAAAGCCGGGTCGATATTATGCTTATAATTGGTCGCCAGCACGGAAACCCCGTCGTAGGCCTCCACCTCCTGCAGCAGCAGGGCGGTCTTGTTGTTGTTCGACGACTGATTGGCGCCGCCGTCGTCAGAGCGTTTCGCGAACAAGGTGTCACATTCGTCAAAAAACAGCACGACATTGCATTTTTTCGCCTCACGGAAAATCATGGAAATACTTTTTTCCGTTTCGCCGACATATTTGTCCACGACCTTGGAAAGATCCACCCGGTACAATTCCAGATTGAGCGCGTTGGCCAGCACCTGGGCGCACATGGATTTTCCGGTGCCGGGCGCGCCGAACAGCAGCACGGACAGACCGCGCCCATACGGATACTTGCGGTTATAATCCCAATCCTCATATATCTGCTTGCGGAAGCGGATCTGGTCGCAGGCGTACTCCAGAGACTGGCGTTGATCTTTGGACATAACGATGTCGTCCCAGGTATAAGTCGCTTTGATCTTCGTCGCTTTCTGCGTCAGCTCATGGCTCATCTGATTATAACAGGCCTCGAAAAGACAGGCCCGCGATATCTTGTCTGATTTCTTCATAGCGGAAAGCGAGCGGCCCATCTTCAGCGCGCTTTTTATCTTGCCGGGCGTGAACAGGAATTTAGCCGCCATCTCCACCAGATCCACATCCGCGTCAAACTCATATGTCTGCGCGTAATGCCGCCAGAGTTGTTCCCGCTCCTGCCCGGAGGGGGCGGGCAGCTCAAACTGAGCGAAGTCTAGGCGGGTAATCTCCTTCATCGGCAGTTTTTCCTGACTGGAGGTAAAAACCGTGAGCTTGTTTTCCGTCAGCTTGCCGAAAGCCAGATCCACATAGCCAAAAA
Organism: Gracilibacteraceae bacterium; assembly: GCA_031266805.1. Lineage (GTDB taxonomy): Bacteria > Bacillota > Desulfitobacteriia > Desulfitobacteriales > Syntrophobotulaceae > JAIRRL01. Next base: position 12,001 of record JAISAH010000102.1, on the reverse strand, counting down.
ACTTTTCCTTTTCTTCTTCCCGATAACCCAGATGGGCGAGACAACAGCAGGCCCCCGTGAGTATGCACTCGCGGGCCAGCGCCCATAAGGCTTTTTCCACAAAAGCGAAGTCGTAGGCGAACAGCTTGCCGCAGTCCACGCTGACGCAGTTGATCTCCCGGTCGGCGCAAAAATGCTCAATGGTGAAACGGCGGCCGCTCCCTTCATCTCCGTACAGCGAAAAGATCCGGACGTCGTCGGCATAGGCGATCCGCAGAGCGTCAAGCTGCGCTTCTCCCGCCAGCAGCGGCCCGGGCCGCTCATCGCCCGTCAGCACGCTGAAAAAGCGGTTGTATTTTTCATCCAGGCGGAGCGGCGATTTGCCGAAAAGAAAGTCGAGGATCCGCTTATCCGGCGTGAGGACCGTGGAAAAAGGCATGGTCTTGCTGACGTTCAGATCCAAGAGCGGCGAGAGCTGTTCCAGCGCCAGAGACATGTCGCTCGCCGCCGCCGTGAGACTGAAGCCGGCGCCGTTATACACGCGGGCGGCGGACTCGAGACTGGGCGCCGTCAGGGAAGCGTTCTGGCCGACGATCTGGAAGATGACGGCGTAATTGGTCTGCGCCGCGGACAGGAGGGCGGCGGCAAAGCAAAACAGGGCAAACGGCGTAAGTCCCAGTTTTTGGCTGAGGGAGTGGATGGGCAGGGAAATACCGGCATCAGCCGTGGCCTGCGCCCGTTTTTCCACATAGGCCATCATTTCCGCGGCGCCCGGCGGCGTGAGCAGCGGCGCGGACTCCTTCGCCAAACCGGCGAACAAATCGCCTAACGCGTCGTCGTCGTTCTCGTCGTCCGCAAAGTCCACATCGTCCGCGGCAAAGGACTCAGGCGATTCCAGGCCGGCGGTAAAATCAGCCAGCCGTTTTTGACAGAGATCATGCGCCATTTCAATATCGGGATAAAGCACGTTCCGGAAGCCGCCGTCCCCGCTCAGGAAAAGCGGTTTCATCTCGGCGATGTAAGCGTCCAGACGAGCGTCTACGCAGGCAAACAAGTAATCCGCGTATTCCGCGTGGTCGGCGAAGGGTTTTTCTCTCAGTTTCGGCGCGAAAAGACGATCTGTTAGCATAGTTTTTACATCGCCTCCTCAACCGCAAGGCAGCGCGTGCCGTCCAGCAGGGCGCCGCCGAGACTGGCCGGGTGAAATCCCGTGACGCGCGCGTTGATGTCGCAATAGGTATAACCGTCCAGCTGGCTGACATTATCCAGAAAAACGATATCCGCGTTGGCCCGGAGCGGAGCGAACTGCCGGATCAGGTATTTGAGCAGGGCGTGGAGCCGCTCGTCCGGCGCGCGGCGGATGAGTACGGTAAAATCAAAGGGGCTGCGCCCGTACAGACGCTCGCATACTTCCCTGTCCGCGCCGCGCGCTTTCTCTCGCGCCGCGCGCTGTTCCACGATGTAAAACTGTTCGGGCACGAAAACGCGCAACACCGATTCCACGGCTTCCCGCGCGCCTTTGGCCCGGATCATGCCAAAAGCCGCCCGCAGCAGCGCGCGAAAAGAAGCTTCATCTATCGTGCCCTCGTCGCACTCGATCCCCAGCCAATCGGCCAGAACAGGCAGCACGTCCGCCGGGGCCGTTTCCACGTCGATCAGGCGATCCAGCGAATCAACGGTTTCCTGCAAGTCGTAATACATGGAGGAGAATATGGACAGATACCGATGGAAAAAATCGCCGCCCAGACGGTATATCTCGGGAAACGTGGCGAAAAAATTGTCTCGCGGTGAAAAAACCTCAAAATCCCGCAGGGCGGAGCGGCCAGGCCCGATGATTTCCACGCCCAGCCACAGGTAACGTCCCGATTGCTCGTAGAGCAGCACGTCGCTCTGCCCGACGAATTTTGACGCGGATTCCGCCCGGAAAAAACGGCGCTTTTCCGCCAACCGCTCGCGCGGACTCAAAGCCGCCGCGTCGCCCTCCGGTTCCTCGTCCGCGGCAAAAGCGAAAATAACCGGTACGGCGTCTTCCGCCAGTTCCGCCTTAAAACGCAACCGGCCCCAGGGGCAGCCGCGCCGCCCGCTGTCAATTTTTTCCAAAAAGCAAAGATGTTCCGGACCTGGTGCGACGACCAGCCCGTCCTCTGGCGTCCAAACAAATCCTTCCATCAAGGCGCCGCGAAATCGGCCGCCGCCGAGCGGATATTTATTGATGACTGAAGCCAAGCGCTATTCCTCCTTTGTCAGCGTTCGGTGCGCGTGATGATCTCCAGGGTGATCCGCCCGGGATAACAGAGACAATGCCCTTCCGGGATGATGTCCAGACCGTCGGAGACGGCGGCGCCGCGCCGGCCCGGCGTCAAGGCCAGATCAACAATCGCCGCGACGCACGGCAGCCGGGATATGACAGTAAAGATCCGATTGAAACGAACCGGCGCGCCAAACTCCGCGTCCGTAGAGACAAAATCCAGCGCCTGCCGGAGCGCTTGCTCTATATCCTCTCGCGCCCCGGCAAAACGGCTTTTGACCTGGACGCCGGCCTGCACGTTGATGGGGAGATACTCCGGCTGCACCAGCACAAAAGCGGCGGCGAGCATCCGCCGCGCGCTCAGGAGGGCGCTGAGGCGCCGGATATAGCTGTCCGGCAGGCGGGGAAACATCTCCTCGCTCCTGGGTTTCACGGCGATGCGCATGAGGTTGTCCCGCGGAACGGGCAGGGCTTTGACTTTATGGATACACAGCCCCGGCGCTCCGCGCACGATCTCCTCATAATCCGCCGCCGTCACCGCCGCCCAGGGGGTTTGCAGGCAGGCGGCAAAACGGCCGCGCAGATCCGCCGTCGTCTCCGGTGAAAGCCCTCCGCGGCCGGCGCCGGGGTTGAGGAAGGCGTCCGCTTTTTCTCCCTCCGGCGCGAAAGCCGTAAAGGCATTGCCCTCCCGCACATTGCCCTCCGCGCCCAGAGTCACGGCGCAAGCGGCGATGTAAGCTCTGCATGTTCCGCTGATTTCCGGGCGGCGCACGCAAATTTTATTGCCCGGTAAAAGCTCAAACAAAAAACCGTCCGGGGACACTTCGCCTGGGCGCACTATCTCATAAGCCTTTTCGCCGCCGCTGCTTGTTTCCAGCAGCAAAGCCAGTTCCGCGGGGATGATATATCCGTCCGTATCAATAGTTATTTCCTGATCGACATAACCGTATATCGGGCCCAAGGCGCGGCCACGCTCGCTTTCTTCCGCGGCGCAGATCAGAAGCAGATCCGCCGGCCCGGGACCCGGCCGCTCGGATGCCTCCCCGGCAAACACCAGCCGCGTTTCCCCGTCCGGCAAGGATTCGGCCTCGTAATACCGCCCCCGCGCCGCCGTCCTGTTCTGATAGAGACGGTAAGGGGCTGAGTCGTCGGCGCGGCCGTAAACGGTGACGCAGGGACAGAGGGGATCAAGCCGCAGCGTGACGCCTTGCCCGCCCGGCAGGGCGCGCAGCGCCACTCGCGTATCCCGCTGCGTGAGACGCGCCAGATTTACGGTCAGCGATCGCAAACGCGGCGTCAGATCGTACTCATGCGATACCAGCCGGCAACGCAAAGCGTGACCCTGGATCGGCGTTTGCGTCAGCTCCGCCGGTTCCGATTCGGCCGGTCCCAGCGCCACAGCCCCGCCGACCAAAAATCCGTGGGTGTGATCGACCGCGGCGAGCGGCTGCCAGCCGTCCGCCGTATAAAGCTCCCATTCGATCAGGGCGAAAGGGGCGTCGCCCGCGGCGAACGGATTGCGCCCGGTTTCCGGCGTTCCGGCGTAAAGCAGGAGCGGCCGAGACAGATCGGGTCTGGCGGCCAGAACGCAGACAAACGCGGCCCCCGCTTGGGGAGGCGCGCCAAAAACCGGGACGGAACTGAGGTTGACGGAGCGGTCTAACAGGCTCGTCACATCCGTATAGGCGCCGCCGTTTTCCAGATAAACCGCGGCCAGCCCCCACGGATGGCAGATCTCCTCGGTCACGGCCTCAAAGATCACCCCGTTCGAGCTGAACTTGCGGCACGGCGTCAGGCGGATGGGCTCCGCGCCGAGGGGCAGGGCCAAAACTTCGGCCGGACGAACCTGCCGCGGCCGGAAACCCAGGAGGGCCAGCAGTTTTTGCCGCGCGGCGTCTGTCACCGTATTGATCGCGGTCTGCTGTAAATAGTTAAAAGAGGTGAGGTTTTGCAGGATGGTCACGCCCGGATCGGAGACGTTGAAATTCGTCCACTCGCCGCTGTAGAGCGGGATCTGGGCTATCGCTTCCTCCAGCAGTTCCGCGTAAGTCTTGTCATTCAGGTCGATAGTCTCTAGCATGAAGATCCCCCTCGCTGCGACCGCGCCAGATGGACGGTATGCTGGCCGCTGACGCCGATCATAAACGGGCCGGGCCGGAGTTCCGACAGGCTGCACTCATGAAAACCGCTGTCGTCGGCGAAACGGGCCGTGGTGACGATATGACGGATATTGGCTGGGATATGCAGCGAATGCAGCAGCAGGCGTATTTGCATTTCAGTGGGCAGGACGCCGATGGTCCATTGCGTGCCGCCGTCAGCCGTCAATGGGCTGATGAAAGCGCGCAAAGCGTCGGCGATAGCGCGCCGCGCGGTGAAGGCCGCGTGTTCGTCGGGAATTTCCGCCAGCGCCGCCACGGATAATTCCACATAAACCGGCTCGGAAATTGACAGCATCTCCCGCGACACCATTGCGTCGCATTTGGCCAGGATGCGTTTTTCCAAGCCCTCGCGCAAAGCGGCGAAACCGAGAGCGCCTGTATGATGATCTTTGGTCAGCACCGCTATGTGAATCATCCGGTCGGCCGACCGGCCGTATTTATCCACACCGGCCAGACAGACCGCGTCCGCCACGGTGTCTGAATAAAGGCGCGTCTCCCGCAGAAAATCCGCCGCGCTGCGCAGCCGATTCTGCGAACAGATGATATTCGCGCCTCTGGCCAGCGTCCGCTCCGCGTTTTCCATATCGCTCCCGGCCCAGGTCGCCAGGGGGTTCGTGATGCTGTCGATATGGATGAGCCGGCCCAGCGCTTCCGTGACGCTGCCCGGCGGCAAATTGCCCTCCGCGCCGCGGCTGCGCCGCGCGACCGCCGTAAAAGCCTCGTCGGTTCCGGCCCGCGGCGCCGGGACCGTGACCCCGTCGCCGAAAATAACGCGGTTTTGTCTCCGGTCGATACGGTAATGCCGGTCGGCCGCTCTCGTGGCGGCAAAATTTTCCACTTCTTCCCAGCGGACAAAAAACTCCCCTATCTCCCCCGCCGTATTGACGGACATCCGCACATCGGCGGGCCGTTCGGCCGCCAATCGCCGCATAGCGGCCGAACTGTGCAGCCCGTACTCATTGACGAAAATTTCCGCGGAGACGATACTGCCCGCCGGCAGCGGAAAAGACATGTTCGGCCGCGCGATGTCGATAAAATATGATTCCTGCGGCAAGGTCTCCATGTTGAGCGCTTCGACCGCGTTGAGAGTTATGCCGCTTAAAACCGGCTTAAAGGCGTCCGCCGCCTCAAAGGCGTTGTTTTTATCCGCCAGACGCAGCCAATAGCGCCGCGCGCCCTCTACCTCCCGCTCCGCCCAGTCCGGCGGCGGGATGAACTGCAATGTCCCCGGTCCGCTCAGATCGCCTATATTGTCGATCAGATGCAGAGACTTAAAGCCGGCCGGCGCCGAATAGGCGAAGTCGAGCAAGCTCTTTTGGGAACAGGCGCCGCGCTCAATATCAAAGAGCAAGCTGACCGGCGCGCCGGTAAAACGGCGGTCAAAACCGAGGTACAGTTCCCCGCGCCCGTAAGGTGAAGGGGCGAAAGCGATAAATTTTTCCCGCCGCGTCACGCGATCCGTCAGATCCGTCACAGCGGTCCCGCTCACTTTTTCCAAGCGGTCCGGCGGCCGCCAGCCGCCGGGAAACCGGTAAGAAAGTCTCAACTCTGTGACCAGCGGCATATTATGGGTGCAAGGCTGCAAATAGCAGTTATCCGCCTGCGTGACGCGCAAACGCAGGCAGCGCCCGTTATGCCCCCCGACTGTCAGCGGCTGCCAATCCGGCGGGCAGGAAAAATCAAAGGAAATCTGTCCGGCCTTGCCGCCGGCGAACAGGACGGAGATATCGAACGAACAAAGCAGCCGCCGCCAGCCGGTACCGTTAAAATATTCCGCCGTCACCCGCTCCGCCGCCGTATGAGCCGATTCCAGGCTGACAGCCGCCGTCCGCCGTTTTATTATTTTCAGATTGCCGCTTTCTTCTTCCGGGGTAAAAGTGACGAGTTTTTCCCGGAAACTCAGATGAAAATCAACGGTGATCACAGCGTTTTGTTTGCTGAAAACGCTGTCGCTGCCGATATAACACTCGTCGTACAGCGAAGCGGTAGGGCCAAAGGGCATGAAGGCGGCCGGATCCATATCATCGGCGTTATGGGTGACAAAAGAAGGAACGGCGTCCCGGCAGGAGGAACTGAAGCCCACGGAAAGGAGTTCCACGCTCTCCCGCACCGGCGCCGCCGCCTCTAGGACGATAGCCGAATACATTACGCCGCCGCGCTCGATCTTAGCCGTATCTTCGTCCGGGACCAGCGTGACGGAGCCGTCCGGCCCGGCGGCAGCCGTCAGGGGACTCAGCCCGCCCTCGGCGAGGCATGACCAGCGGTAACGGTTCCGGTCGCAAAACCGCGTCTCATCTCCGGGACCGCCCGTGCGGAGGAAAGCGGAGATCGCGCCGCCCGCCGCCAGATCAAAGAGACTCTTATGATAAAAGACGAGGGCGTTCCGGCTGATATCTTCGCCGCCGGAAGCGTCGAACAGGCGGAAAGGAGCAAACCGTTCCTCCGCGGCGGCGGTATCTTCCCCGGCGTCTTCCACTACGTCTTCCACTGCGCCTTCCCCTACGAGCCGCACGCGGCGGGCCCCGCCCATATAAGATATGACGCCGCCGCCCGCGGGAAAAACGCCGATCAGGTCTCGCAATCTGGCGTCGGTGACATGCAGATCCGAGACCGTCTCAAAAATCAGCGGCGCGTCGCTTTCCTCCCGGTAACCAAGCAATTTAGTCCCGGCGGGCAGATCGGCGCCGGGTACGGTATCGGCCGCGAGCGATAAGACAATTACGCCGCGCGCCGGCCGCGCCGGCTGCGGCGAAAGAGCCAGCATATTGACAAATTCCGTATGCAATTTGCCGAGAACGCAATTCAAGCGCCGAATATTGCCCTCCATCTGCCCGGCGAAAATCATGGCGATAACGGAGCCGACATCCGGATCCTGTTCGCTGAAATCCCATTCCGGCGTATAAGAAGCCGCCAGCGCTTTCATCCGCGCGCGAAGGTCCGCCGCGCCGCGCCCGTCGATTTTATACTCACGCCGCTCCTCGCTCATTCTTCGCCAGCCTCCATATCGGTTTGCCCCAGATAAAAGGGGAAAACCATATTTTCCACCGTATTGTCCGCGCGCAGGTGGCAGGCGATATTGACGATCAGGCAGCCGTCCGCGGTCGTCTCGGCAAATTCCGTATCCACATCGGCGATCCGCGGCTCCCGCTTCAGGATCGCGTTGCGGATCTCCGCTCCCAGCATATTGAGCATGGCCGGCGAAACATCGATGAAGGTGTAACTCATGATCCGGCTGCCGAAATCCGGTTCCAGCCACCGCTCGCCTCTGGCGGTCATGAGAATGATATACACCGACTCCCGGACATTGTCCGCGCCGGAACTCAGGGCAAAGCGCCCTGAATTCATGTTTATCTGGGGAGGAAATTTCATGCCGGCGCCAAGAAAAGCCTGCTTTTCGTCCATCGTTCCGCGCCTCCGTTCCCTAAAATTCAGCCGATCTTGATCGGCGCGCCCGCGATATCGACCATACCGCCTGATTCCGCTTTGAACATCGAGGAAGCGTTCAAACTCATCTGCGTCCCCTTCATCCGGACCATGCCGTCGGATTTGACCTGAAACTGATTGCTCACCTCGACCGAAAACTCGCCGGCCTCCAGCTTGACCGCGCCGGATTCGCCGTTCAGCACGATTTTCACCCGATCGCCCACCTCCAGCGTCAGGCGCGATTTGACTTTGATCTTCATCTGCCCGCTCTCGGTCTGGATCTCGATCATATTTTCCTTCGCCTTGTCGGAGAGGCGCATGACCTTGTTTTCGTTGTCGAGCAGGAACTGATGGCTTTTGCCCGCCGTCTCCACGAGGATCTTATCTTTGGCGCCGTCCCCGTCCTTATGATCCTCAAAGGAAATCACGCTGCCGTGTTTGGTCATGATCCGCTTGATCTTGTTATCCGCGTCCACGGAACCGCTGAGGAATTTGGCGCCGTCCCGGGGCACGCAGCCTATGACATAGGGTTTTTCAATGTTGCCGCCCTCAAAAGCCAGCAGCACCTGGTCGCCGACTTCCGGCAGAAAATAATGCCCCCATTTGTCCCCGCTGGCCGGCCAGGCCTGCCGCGCCCATTTGAGCTCATTCTTATCCTTGTCCCGCGTCGGCACGGTGACGCAGATCCGCCCCGGCATATCCTTGTCGTAATTTTTGGCGACGACGCCGAGCGTCACGCCGTGGATCCGCGTATCGCCCGTCTCGGTTTTGCCGGCTTGGCGCTCGCTTATTTCGTCGATAATATCATACAGGCTCATGACAAAACTCCTAACAAACTCCTATTTTTGCACGGCGTCGGCGCAGCCGGCCAGTTTGGTGCGGTAGCCAACCTCTGAGGCGAGCGTATGGGTCACGGAGGTGAGATAAAATTTATTGTCCACGGGCGCGCCCAAACCCAGAACTTTGATAAAACGCCCGGGCCGCAGTTCGGGGAGGCCGACGCAGGAGCCGTTTACGGCGCCGAGCCGGTAGCTCATCGTTTCCAGGAGCGAAGCCGCCCGCGCTTCGGCGTGTTCTTTTGAGACGATGGTCGGGTCGATATAGACGTGCCGGCTCTTGGCGATGAGTTTTTTGGCCTGACTGCCGAGGGAGAGATTATTGGTAAATTTTTTTTTGGCCAGAATGAGTTTGCCCGTGCCGGCGTCCACGGACAGCGCCTCGACCGTCTCCGCCACCCCGGTGATGCTGTAGCCGATATCAAAATCCAGGAGACCCTCCGCGATACCGACGGTCAGGAGGATCTCCGCGTTGCTTTTGGCTTTGCGGAAATAGACCGCTCCCCGGTCGGTAAAAAACTCATAATTGAACTTCCTGGCGGCTTTGACCACGAACTCATAATCGCTTTCCGAGGACATCTCGATCGTATAGGCGCTGGCGCTCTTATCCCCGCCCGGTTTCTTGTCCGGCGTGTCGCTGACGGCGATCTTCGTGATGGCGGCATTGCTCTGCAGACGCTCGTAGGCGGTTTTGCGCAGGATCTCCCGCACCGCCTCCCCGTAGGAAGAGGCGGCCAACTGCTCGGCGTAACTGCCGGACATCATGACGCCTTTGACATCCATGCCCGTGACCTCCACATAGGGCTGTTCCCCTTCGCTGTAGATAAAATTCACCCCGGCCACAAACCCGGTAAAGACCGTTTCCAGCTCGTCCAGATAACCTAATTTGACCGTCAGCGTGTTGCCGAGCAGCACTTGTTTTTTCAGGGCGTCATATTCAAATTTTCCGGTTTTGGAGTTGTAAACGCCGTAGATGCGGAAGCTGGCGACGGACGCTTCATAGCCGCTCGTCAGCTCGACGCTGATTTCGTTGATCACCATCCGGCCGCTTTCATCCTGAAAAGGACTGCCGCCGAACTCCACCGCGGACCGCGGGTAGTAAAACCCGCCGTATTTTTTTTTCAGCGCGGCAAAATCAGTGCCCTCCAAGCCCGTCAAACCCGTCAAGCCAGTCAGCACCGCCGTTTCACCTCCTTTCGCCAGTGCGCGCCTTAGATCCTGTCAGGGGATCAGATAAAGTCTTCAAATTCTTCAAAGTCTAATTCATCTTCCAAATCATCACCGAACATTTTGGTAAAAGCCTTATCCCAGTAAGCCACATCCGTATCGCCCATTTCTTGCGTGAGCGAAAGCTGCACCGTGCTGCGCACCGGCCGCCCGGAGACGGAAAACATCACATAGCGCGCCTGCACCTCGCTGACGATGCCGCAAAAGTTCATGTTGGCCCAATGAAAAGTGACCAAACTCGTCCGCTCCCGCAGCAGCATCGCCACGAGCGCGTTCGTCTGCGCCTGCACGGAGTAGGTTTCCTTTTTGAACAGCGCCGCGCCGGCCGTCAATATATCACCGGCGGACAGGCGGAATTTGTCCGCCGTAAAACTGTCCTTGACATTGACGGCGTCAAACAGGAGCTGCAGCGACATGACGACGGAAGGCGGCCTGGTGAACTGGCGCGGGATCTCGGTTTCCACATTCTGTTGCAAAAACCGGGCCGGAACATCGTCGGCGTTGGCGCGAAAAACGATGGAAGCGGGGTTGTACTGCACCTGCATGGCGTGAGCTTTGCTCCCGCCGCCAAAAGCATGAGAAATCGCCGCGCCGCCGCTGGCGGCCCCGATGCTCAGAGCGCGCTCCGCCAGCGAGGCGACATTCATCTCCTCCGCGTTCCCCTCTTTATGAATGACCAGAAAAGCTTTTTTTGTGTTACCCAAGAAGGAAGGAATGTCCATGACCGCCCCCTATAATTTGAGGTTCAATACGCTCGACAGGCGCTGTTCCGGGCGAACGAGACTGCTCTGATCGTCGGCAAAAGCCGCCTCGAAATCATCCAGCCAACCGCCGCGCTCCGGATAACCGGCGTCCTGGCGCATGCGCAGCGAGACTTTGGCGCGCGCCGGCAGTCCGTCGGAGGAAAACATGATATACTCCGCCACCACGTTATTCAGCACTCCGCCAAAGGAAAAATCGGCCCAGTAGAAAGTGAGCCGCCGCGTTTTGCTGTTGCGCAAGGCGGCGATAAAACCCTCGACCTCCGTTTGCACACTCTCGGGTTCCTGTCCGGTGAGAAGGGCCTCGTAGGAGAGGGCCGCCTTGATACCGCTGGCGCTGGTGGGCAGGATGTTTTTATCCATGAGAAACGAGGTGACCGGATCCATCTTATCAAAAAGCAGGCTCACGCTCAAATCCATACGACCGGCTACGGGATTGTCGACGCTGGTCCGCTCGCCGCCGCTTTGCCCTCCGCCGGTAACGTCCAGTTTTTTGAGGACATGGGCCACGGAATATATCTGCAGTTCATTCGGGTTGTACTGGACGCGGAAATAGCGGTCTTCCGGGTCCGTGCCGCCGCCGGGCGCGGGGACGCCGCCGCTCAGCGCGGCGGCGATATTGCCCGGCGAAGACGGAGGGGATGAGGGAGCGGCGGCCGCGCGGTAGTCATGCACGACGATATAAGCTATATCCGCCGCTTTGCCGGTGAGGCCGGCTTTTAAATCATTCCATATCTCCATATTTTACATTCTCCCCCGCCGGGCTTTTTCGTTTTGCAGCTTTCTCTCCAGCTGCCCGTAGACCTGCTCGGTGATCATGCCAATCTGCCGCCGTAAAGTCGTGTTGATCAATTCCGTGATATCTTCCGCGGTCCCGGCTGTGAGATTTTGCGCGGTCTGGCTGGTTTCCGCGCGGATCTCCGCCGCTTGTGCGGTCTGTTCCTGTTTGGCTAAGTTTCGCTCGATTTCGGCGGCGGCGGCCCGGCCGCCCCGCTGTGTTTCCTCGTCCGGCAGGGTTTCCGGCCGGCGGTGGACGAGGGAGCTTTGCGCCCACGGCGGCCCGGCCGCGGCGGCCGGGCCGGGCCGGGCCGCGCTCCCCCCCACCGCTTCGTACAAGCCGTCCCCCGGCCGCCCCGCGGGCCCGGGCGCCGCGGGAGCGGCCGTCCCGGCAGGCGCCGCCGTCTCAAGGGACAGACGCCGGCGCTGCCGCTCCTGTTCCACCGCCGCCACTTCCGCCATGAGGGCCGCCGGCCCGTCCTGGAGCCTGACGCCGGCCGCCGCGGCGGCGGCCGGATCCTCCCGTAAAAGCCGGAGGGAATCCAAAATCCGGCGGCTGGTCTCATCGATGTGACTTAAATATTCCGCGCC